>JAQGII010000495.1 GCA_028291305.1 Caulobacteraceae bacterium | reverse complement strand
AGGTTGAGGATGGTGCTCTTGCCGCCGCCGGACGGGCCGACCAGGGCGACGGTTTCCCCGGGGCGGGCCTCGATGCTGACGCCGTCCAGCGCCGGGATCTCGGGGCCGTAGGCGAAGCGCACGTCGGCGAGGGCGATGTGGCCCTGCGCGCTCGCGACGGCGGCGGCGTCCGGCGCATTCTTGATCTCGGGCGAGACGTCGAGCGCCTCGAACAGCCGGTTTGCGGCCGCCAGGCCCTCGCCCATCACCGCCTGCAGGTTGGCCACCTGGCGCAGCGACTGCGAGGCCATGGCCAGGGCGGCGAGGAACACCATCAGGTTGCCGATGCCGAACGTGCCGTGGATGGCGCGCCAGCCGGCGTAGGCGATAACGGCGGCGGTGATCAGGGTCATCACCGCCTCGGTGGCGGGGGCGGCGGTGGATCGGGCGTTGGCGCCCTTGATCAGATGGGCTTCGCGGCGGGAGACCACCTCGGCCACGCGGCCCTCCTCGAAGGCCTCGCGGTTCTCCATCTTGACGATCTTGACCCCGTCCAGGCTCTCCATGACGGCGGTGGACAGGGCCGAGGTTTCGGCCATGGCGCCCTGGGCCGCCTTGCGGGTGCGCTTGGCGTAGCGCTGCATTACCGTGGACGCGACCGGGCCGCCGATCAGCACCAGCAGGGCCAGCCCCACGTCCTGTTTCAACATCAGCACCACGGTGGCGACGATGGTCAGGGCGTTCTGCACATAGTTGACCAGGCCGGTGGTGGCGGCCTCGCGCACCAGGCCGGCTTCATAGAGGATGGAGGAAAGGTGGGCGCCGGAGTGGGCCGAGCGCAGCTGGGCCAGGTCCGCCCTGACAAGCCGCCCGAACAGCTGCACCTGGATCTCGCCGACCATGCGGTTGCCCACGCGGTTGACCAGGACCGCCTGGCCGACCTGGGCGGCGGTGCGCACCAGGGCGGCGGCGACGATGGCGGCGGGGATCACCAGCAGGGCCGAGGCGCGCTTCTCGACGAACAGCTGCTGCACGGCGGGACCCAGCAGGTCGGCCAGCAGGGCGCTGAAGGCGGCGACCGCGGCGGCGCAGACCATCGACAGGGCCAGGGACTTCCAGTGGGGAGCCAGGTAGGCGTGGTAGATGCGCAACGCCACCGCCCGGCCGGAATAGCCTGTCTTGTCGGTGGGGCGCGCGGAGGTCATGCGGTTCGGTCGTTTTTTTGTGTTCGAGTGTCAAGGCTGCTGTAGGGCGCGAGGCTGCGGTTCAGCGACGCCTTCTTTTCCCCGGCGCATCAGGGTATCAGGACCGCGCAACGGAAGAAGCGGCTTATCCCTTGGCGGAATTCGACCTGTCCACGCCGCGCGGCCGGCTTCGGACCTACCTCCATTACCTGTGGAACGATCACGCCTACCTGCGCGTGGGCTTCCAGAACGCCCACTGGGTCAGTCCTGAACTGGTGCGCACCAACCAGCCCTGGCCGTTCCAGCTCAAATGGTGGCGGGACCGGGGGATCAAGACCGTCATCAACCTGCGCGGCGGGTTCGACGGCAGCTTCTACGCTCTCGAGAAGGACGCCTGCGAAAAGCTCGGCCTGAAGATGGTTGATTTCGTGGTCACCTCCCGCGAGGTCCCGTCGCGGGTGCGGGTGCAGGGCGCCAAGGAACTGTTCGAGAGCATCGAATACCCCGCCCTGATGCACTGCAAGTCCGGCGCGGACCGGGCCGGGATCATGAGCGTGCTGTATGCCCACTATCGCCTGGGTCTGCCGATCCGCGAGGCGATGAAGGAGCTCAGCCTGCGCTACCTGCACATGAAGGCGGGCAAGACCGGGGTGCTGGACTACACCTTCGAACGCTATTTGGCCGAGGGCGAGCCCAAAGGGCAGAGCTTCACCGAGTGGGTGGACAGCCCCGCCTACGATCCCGACGCCATCAAGGCCGACTTCCGCGCCCAATGGCTGGGAACGCTGCTGACCGAGAAGCTGCTGCGGCGGGAGTAGGTTGCGGGGGGTCTTTCGAGAGCTCAGCCGTGCGTCGGTTCCAGCATCTTGGCGGCGTCGATGATGAAGTAGCGGGCGTGGGCGTTGTCGACGGTCTGCTGCGCCTTGGCGCGCCAGACCTTCACTGCCTCGTCGTAGGACCCGTAGGCGCCGACGTACTCGACGGAGGACGGATCGCGAAATTCCAGCGGACCGTCGAGCTGCTTGAGCTCTCCACCCAGGACGATGAACATACGATGGCTCCGGATCGTGTTGAGCCGGCAAGCCGGCTAGCTGGGCGGATCGATATGGCGCAGGCGTTGTAAAATCAACTGATCCAGCCCGGGGGCCGCACATAAAAGGCTGCATTGCTTGGGCGAGGGGCGGTTGTATGTGAAAGGCCGCCCAAGATGGTCGCCGATGCAGGCGCCCGCTTCGCGCGCGATCAGGTCGGCGGCGGCCAGGTCCCAGTCGTTCTTGCTGCTGAGCGCCAGGGCGGCGTCGAACGTCCCCGCGGCGACCAGGGCGATCCGGTAGGCGATGGAGTTGCGCGACTCGATCCGCATCGCCGGCCAGGGCTCGGGCCAGCGGGGGTCGGCAAACATCCTGGCGTCGCCGAGCATGGCCGCGCCGTCCAGGCTGGTGGCGCCGCTGGGCCGGATCGGCCGGCCGTTCAGGAAGGCTCCGCCGCCGAGGGTGGCCTCGTAGGTCTCGTTCAGCTCCGGCGCGTGCACCACCGCGCAGGTCGGCCGGCCGTTTTCGACCACCGCGATGCACACGGTGAACCAGGGCCTGTTCTTCAGATAGGCGGCCGTGCCGTCGATCGGATCGACCAGGAACAGGCGCGTGACTTCCAGCCGGGCCGGGTCGTCGGCCGTCTCCTCCGACAGCCAGCCGTAGTTCGGCCGGTCGGCCAGCAGGCGCAGCTTGAGCAGGGTGTCGACGGCGATGTCGGCGTCGGTGACGGGCGAGCCGCCGGGCTTGGACCAGATCTTGAGCCCGTCCTTGCGCGCCTGCAGCGCCAGCTCGCCGGCTTTGAGGGCCGCGCCGCGGATCAGCTCGAGGTCGGCCTGGAGCGTCATCGCCCGGCGATGGCCAGGCCGTCGACCAGCAGGGAGGGCGAGTTGCGCGAGCCGCGAAACTCCAGGTCAGAGCCGGCGATCAGGCGGCCGTAGATGTCGATCAGGTTGCCGGCGACGGTGATCTCAGTCACCGGATAGGCCAACTCGCCCCCCTCGAACCAGAAGCCCGAGACGCCGATCGACCAGTCGCCGGTGTTGGCGTTGAGGGACGGGCCGAACATCGAGGTGACCAGCAGGCCCTCGCCCGCGTCGCCCATCAGGCCCGCCAGGTCCTTCTCACCGGGTTGCACGGTGAGGTTGGTGACGCCGACGCCCGGTGGCCCGGCAAGGCCGCGCGAGGCGTGGCCGGTGGTCTCGAGCCCCAGCTGACGTGCCGAGGCGCTGTTGAGCAGCCAAGTGGTGAGTACGCCCTTGTCGATGATGGGGACGGTCCGGTTGACCACGCCTTCGTCGTCGAAGGGTTGCGAGCCCAGGCCGCGCACGCGGTGCGGCTCGTCGAGGATGGTGATGGCGGGCGAGAACACCCGCTCATGCAGCTTGGCTTTCAGGAAGGAGGCGCCCCGCGCGATGGCCGGGCCGGCGATGGCCCCGATCAGCGGCGAGATCAGCGACATGGCCACGCGGTCTTCGAAGATCACGGCGGCGGTCTGGCTGTCGATCTTGCGCGCGCCAAGGCGCTGCACGGCGCGCTTGCCCGCTTCGGCGCCGATGGCTTCGAGCGGGGGCAGGTCGCACTGCCAGCGGGTGGAGCGGCCATCGCCGCCCCGCTCCATGCCGTTCTCGTCGCCGGCGATGGCCGAGGCGTAGACCGAGAAGCTGGAGGCTTGATGCCGGCCGGAAAAGCCGCCCGATGTGACCATCAGGTACTGGGCGGTGGACCAGGAACCGGAGCCGCCGTCCGAATTGGTCACGCCGGGCACGGCGCGGGCCGCGTCCTCGACGGCCAGGCCGCGCTCCTCCAGGGTTTCGGGGGTGGGTTCGGCCGGGTCGTAGAGGTCCAGGTCGAGGACGGGGCCCTTGGCCAAGCGGTCCTCCGGCGCGAGCCCGGCGTAGGGGTCTTCGGGAGCCAGCCGGGCCATGTTCATGGCGCGGTCCAGCAGCTTGCCGCGCGCTTCGGGCGAGATGTCCGAGCCCGATACGGTGGCCTGGCGTCGGCCGATGAAGACGCGCAGGCCGAGGTCGCGGGCTTCCTCGCGCTCGACCTCCTCGAG
>JAQGII010000487.1 GCA_028291305.1 Caulobacteraceae bacterium | reverse complement strand
ATCGCCGGGCCTGGCCTTCCCCGAGACCAACGCCATCATCGGCAACACCGTCCTGTACGGCGCGACCTCCGGCCGGCTGTTCGCCGCCGGCGGGGCGGGCGAGCGGTTCGCCGTGCGCAACTCCGGCGCGGTGGCGGTGATCGAGGGCGTAGGCGCCAACGGCTGCGAATACATGACCGGCGGCCAGGTGGTGGTGCTGGGCGCCGTCGGCGACAACTTCGCCGCCGGCATGACCGGCGGCATGGCCTGGGTGCTCGACCTGCACGACCGCTTCCAGTCGGGGGTCAACGACGAGAGCGTGGTGGTGCAGCGGCTGGCGTCGGAACACTGGGAGGGCGTGCTGCACGCCCTGGTCAGCGAACACGCCGCGGAGACCGGCTCGCGCTTCGCCAAGGAGCTGCTGCGCGACTGGGACCGCGTGCGCGGCGCCTTCTGGCAGGTCTGCCCCAAGGAGATGATCAAGCGCCTGGCCCACCCGCTGACCGACGAGGCGGCGCTGGAGTCGGCGTAGGACTGGGGGAGAGGACAGGGCGATGCGGACCGGATTTGTCGTGATCGCCTTGGCGGGGGCCTGCGCCCTGGCCGCCTGCTCGGGCTCGAAGACGGCCTGCTACGCGCTGTCTGACGAGGACGCGGTCACCAAGGTGATCGCCGCCTACGGCAAGCAGCCCGCCTCGACCAAGGGCGATCCGGCGCAGATGCAGCTCACCCCCGCGCGGGTGTCGGGCATCGGCCGCAGCACCGGGGCCAAGGGCGACGGCAAGGCGCTGACCCAGGTGTGGTTCAGCCAGGACGACACGACCCTGACCGTGGCCACCCTGACCGAGGCTTGCGACCTGCAGTTCCGCCCGGGCCTGGCGGCCGACGCGATCCAGCAGGCCGCCATCCCGGTGCACAAGCCGAACTTCTAGCGGGGCTTTGCGCTACCGCTGCGCTGCTTGGGCGCTGCCTAATCCAGCGTCTCGCCCATCTTGCCGATCAGCCAGCGGGTGCCGTGCTCGCGGCCGCCGGCGTCGTCATAGCCGTCCAGGTAGGCCCCGTATTCGGTGAGCGACAGGCGCGTGCCCGATCCCTCCGGCCAGAACTGCAGGGTGGCCAGGGACGAGGATATGCGGATGTCGTCCTGGTACATGTCGTAGACGTAGACGATGCGCTCGTTGGCCACGATGTCGCGGTAGGTCAGGTCCATGCGGTGGATCGGTCCGCCCTTGGGGCCGCCGGCGCTGGTCTCGCGCCCGCCTTCGCGGAACTCGAAGATGCGTTCGTGCTTCTCCCAGTCGCCAGGCCCCTCGAACCAGCGGTCCTTGCCCTCGCGGGTGGAGAAGGCGCGGAACACCCTGGCCGCGGCATGCGGATAGACGTTCTCGATGGTGAAGGCGGCGTGGACCACCGAGCGCTTGGGGGTGGGGGTCAGTTCGCTCATGGGGTTTCTTCCTGTTCCGGGCTGTCCTGGGTTTCGTCGAGGTAGGCGCCGAGGCGCTCGAAGCGCCGCTGCCAAGCGGTGCGGCGGTCGTTGATCCATTGTTCGGCGCGGCTCATGCCGGCGGCGTCCAAGGTGCAGCTGCGCACCCGGCCGAGCTTCTGCGTCTTCACCAGGCCCGAGGCCTCCAGCACCTGCAGATGCTGGACCACTGCGGGCAGGGACATGGCGAAGGGCCGGGCCAGTTCGCTGACCGAGGCCGGGCCGCGGCTCAGGCGGTCGATCATCATCCGCCGGCTGGGATCGGCCAGGGCCTGGAACATCAGGTCCAGCGCGCTCATCGCGGCACCAGGTGGAAGTAGGGCTCGGCCTCCTTCAGCGCTCGGGCGTAGGAGGGCCGCCCCTTCAGCCGCTGCAGGTAGGCGATGAGGTTCGGGCGCTGGCCGAACGGCACGCGGCCCTCGGCGTAGAACAGGGCCGGGGCGGCGGCGCAGTCGGCCATGGAGAAGGCGTCCCCGGCGGCCCATTCGCGGTCCGCCATGCGGCGGTCGATCATGTCGTAGGCGACCTCAAGCTTGGCGGCGGCCTCGGCCACGCCATAGGGGTCGCCCTGGCCCGGCGGGCGCAGCAGGACGGCGGCGAACACCTGCATGTGCTGGTGGACGTGCAGGTCGAAGAAGCGGTCCTGCAGGCGCACTTCCAGCGCCTTGTCCTTGTCCTTGGGGATCAGCGAGCCGCCGAAGCGGTCGTTGAGGTATTCGATGATGATGCTGGCTTCCGGCAGAGTCACGCCGGCCGCCTTGTCCTCCAGCACCGGCATCTTGCCGACTGGCCACAGGGCATAGAAGGCGTCGCGGGCCTGGGCGTCGCCGAGGTTGAGGAAGGCCAGCTCGAACGGGGCGTCCAGCTCATAGAGCGCGGTCAGCGCCTTGTGGCAGTAGGACGACAGCGGGTGGCCGTGGAGGACGAGGCTCATGGCGGGCTCCAAACACTTAAGTAATCACTTAAGTATCAAAGCCTGGCGAGCCTGGCAAGCACCCAAAACATGAGAATCGTTAGCGCTGCGCCTCGGCCCGCGCGGCACCTATATTGCCGCCGTGACGCACGATCCCGCCCCTTCCGCCGCCGATGCCGCCCACGGCCCCCTGCCCGGCGCCACCCCGGTGGACGAGGCGGCGCGGCTGACGGCCAAGGTCACCCTGTTGTCGGTGTCGGTGGCCGCCGTGCTGATCGTCGTGAAGGTGCTGGCCTGGCGCCTGTCCGGCTCGATCGCGACCCTGGCCTCCCTGGCCGACTCGGCGCTGGACCTCGTCGCCTCGCTGGCGACCTTCTACGCCGTTCGCTATGCCGTCGCCCCGCCCGACGCCGATCACCGCTACGGGCACGGCAAGGCCGAGGCCTTCGCCAGCCTGATCCAGGCCGGACTGGTGTTCGCGTCGGCCGCCCTGATCGGCCAGGAGGCTGTGGACCACATCCTGCATCCCAAGCCCTTGGCCAACGAGGGCTGGGCGATGGCGGCCATGGCGGTGTCCACAGGGCTCACCGTCCTGCTGGTGCTGGCCCAGACGCGCGTCCTGCGGCAAGCCAATTCGGTGGCGGTGGCCGGGGACCGCGCCCACTACGCCGCCGACGTGGCGTCCAATATCGTGGCCCTGCTGGGCATCGCCCTGGCCGCCCTGCTCGGGACGCCGTGGATCGACGCGGCCGCCGGCCTCGCGGTCACGGCCTGGCTGGTGTGGGGGGCGATCAGCGTGTTCCGCCAATCCGCCTTCCAGCTGATGGACCACGAGCTGTCGCAGGAGGCGCGCGCGCAGATCCTGGCCCTGGTCGGCGACGATCCGCGCATCCTCGACATCCACGACCTGCGCACCCGCGCCTCGGGCCCCTACGTCCACGTGCAGATGCACGCCGCCCTGGCCGGCCATATCAGCCTGGAGGAGGCGCACCGCATCCTGATCGCGGCCGAGCGGCGGGTGCTGGACGCCTTCCCCGCCGCCGACATCCTGATTCACGCCGACCCCCATGGCCGGGCCGAACCGCACGGCGGAGCCTTCAACGAAGCAGGCGCCGCGCAGGAACAGACCCGCTGATAAGGTCTTTTGCCCACGGTAAACGGCCGATTAAGCTTGATCGCGCTACGTGAACTATCCATAGGGCACGCCCGGAAGCCGGCGCATGACGATAGAACGCACCCTCCACCACTTCCCGCTCGATCCCGCCTCGCGCCAGGTCCGCCTGGTGCTGGCGGAAAAGCGGCTGCCGTACGGCGACCATATCGAGCGCTATTGGGAGCGCCCCGCCGGCCTGGCCACCCTCAACCCCTCCGGCCTGACCCCCGTGCTGGTGGAGCGGGACGGGGACAAGCGGGTGGTGGTGTGCGAGAGCCACGCCATTCTCGAGCATCTGGAGGAGCGCTGGCCGGAAACGCCGCTGCTGTCCTCCAACGTCAACGAGCGCGCCGAGGCGCGCCGGCTGTCGCAATGGTTCGGGCGCCAGTTCGACGCCGAGGTGAACGGCTTCCTGCTGCGCGAGAAGATGGAGAAGCGGCTGCTGGGGCTGGGCTCGCCCGACCACGGCGCCATGCGCGCCGGCCGCGAGGCCCTGCGCCGCCACCTGCGGGTGATCGAGGACCTGCTGGGGGTGCGCAACTGGCTGGCCGGGGCGGATCTGTCGATCGGTGACTTCGCCGCCGCGGCCCACCTGTCGGTGATCGACTATTTCGGCGATGTGCCCTGGCGCGACTTCCCGCTCACCAAGACCTGGTACGTGCGGTTGAAGAGCAGGCCCTGCTTCAGGCCCCTGCTCACCGACCGCTGGCCCGGCATGGTCCCGGCCGCGGACTATGACAACCTCGACTTCTGAAACCCTGAAAGCCGCCATCCGGGCGCAGGCGCTGGACCTGGGCTTCGGCGCCTGCGGCTTCGCCTCGGTGGACGAACCCTGGACCGCCGGCGCCCGTCTCGCCGAGTTCATCGACGACGGCCGCCACGGCACGATGGACTGGATGCGCGAGACCGCCGAGCGCCGCGCCCATCCCCAGGCGATGTGGCCGGAGGCGGTCAGCGCTATCGTCCTGGGGGTCAACTACGGCCCCGACGCCGACCCGCTGGAGGCGCTCAAGGACAGGAGCCGCGCCGCCATCTCGGTCTACGCCCAGGGCGACGACTATCATGAGCTGGTCAAGACGCGGCTGAAGACCCTGGCCCGCTGGCTGGTCGCCGAGACCGGCTGCGAGCTGAAGGTGTTCGTCGACACCGCGCCCCTGATGGAAAAGCCCCTGGCCGAGGCCGCGGGCCTGGGCTGGCAGGGCAAGCACACCTACCTGGTCTCGCGCGAGTTC
>JAQGII010000486.1 GCA_028291305.1 Caulobacteraceae bacterium | reverse complement strand
TACCGCGCCAAGCGAACCGGTCGCCCACGCGATCTCGACCAAGCTGGAAAAGCTCCAACCGCAGACGAAGAGCGCTTTAATCTACGTACTGAATACCAACGGCGTAGGCGTCGCTTCCAGCGACTGGGCCCTGCCGATGTCCGCCGTGGGCAGCGACTACAGCTTCAGAGACTACTTCCGCCTGGCGCTCAAGAACGGTCATGCCGAGCAATTCGCCATGGGCACCGTCAGCCGCCATCCCGGCCTCTATCTGGCGCACCGTGTCGAGCGGAACGGACGGCCGATCGGGGTTGTCGTGGTCAAGGTGGAGTTCAACGACCTGGAGACCGCCTGGTTACGCAGCGGCGACGAGACCTTCATCACCGATACGAACGGCACGGTCCTCCTGACCAGCAACCCCACCTTGCGGTTCCGCCCCATGCCGGCGGCCGGCCGGGAGCAGATTCTGACAAGCTTGCCGGCATTGGCCGACGGCTGGCGTCTGCAACTGCTGAGTTCGCGTGCCCCCGCGCGCCAGCAGGCCTTGAGCGCGACCCTGATCGCGGCCTTGTCAGAAGCGCTTGCCGTCATCCTCCTGACCTGGATTTGGCGACGCCAGAAGCTCGCCCTGGAACGCGCCGAAGTGGTGCGGCACTATCTGGAGCAGCTCGAACTGAACGTCGCCGCACGGACCCAGGAACTCAGCGCCGAAATCACCGAACGCCAACACGCGGAGCGCCGCCTGAGCGCGCTACAGGCCGATCTGGTGCAGGCCAACAAGCTGGCCGCGCTGGGCCAGATCACCGCCGGCGTGGCGCACGAAATCAATCAGCCGCTGGCGACCATCCGCGTGCTGGCCGACAACGCCCTGTCGGTCCTGGCCAATGCGCGCGTCGCGGCCGGGCAGGAGGCCCGCAGCGACCTGGGCGACATCGTGCGCATGACCGAGCGTATCGGCCACATCACCCGCGAACTGCGCGCCTTTTCGCGCAAGGCCACCAGCCAGTCACGCCCGATCGCCCTGAAGGCCTCGATCGACAGCTCGATTCTGCTCAGCCGCAGCCGTCAGCGCACGCACCAGCTGCCCATCCTGCGTGAAACGCTCGACCCAAAACTCAAGGTGATGGGGGACCGCCTGCGGCTGGAGCAGGTGATCGTCAACCTGCTGCAAAATGCGTTCGAAGCGCTTGAGGAGCGCCCCGATCCTCAGGTGCGCCTTGGCGTCGAGACCGACGACGAATGGGTCATCCTGAGCATTTCCGACAACGGGCCGGGCCTCGACCCGGAGATCGCCAAATCGCTGTTCACGCCGTTCATCACCACCAAGTCCAACGGGCTGGGCCTGGGGCTGGTCATCGCCCGAGACGTCCTGCGGGACTTCGGGGGCGAACTGCACGTCGATAGTTCGCCGCAAGGCGCCAGGTTCCGCATCAAGCTGAGGCCGGCCAAGTCATGACATCTGGGGGCGCCAAACCGGCCGCGGGCCTCGTCGTGTTCGTCGATGATGATGCCGACCTTCTGGCTGCCCAGAAACGAGGCCTGGAGTTGGCGGGCTTCCAAGTGCGCGCCTTTGCCAACGGCGCCGACGCACTGAAGGAGATCACCGCGCACTTCGAAGGCGTGATCATGACCGACATCCGGATGCCGCAGATGGATGGGCTGGATCTGTTCAATCGCATCCAGGCCATCGACGCCGACATTCCGGTCATCCTGGTGACCGGTCATGGCGACGTGGCGATGGCGGTCAAGGCCCTCAAGCAAGGGGCGTATGACTTCATCACCAAGCCCTTCGCCATGGACGCCATGGTGCAGTCGCTGAAGCGGGCGGTGAACAAGCGCCAGTTGGTTCTCGAAAATCGTCAGCTGCGCCAGTTCCGGCAGAGCGAAAGCCCGGCTCAGAGTCTGATCACGGGCAACAGCGCCATCGTCCAACATCTGCGGCTGACGCTGACGCAGATGGCCGATGCCGAGGTCGACATATTGATCACCGGCGACACCGGGGTCGGTAAGGAGCGCGCCGCGAAGGCCCTGCATCGGTTGAGCTCCCGCCAAAACAAGCCGTTCCTGCAACTCAACTGCTCGGCCCTTCCCGAGGAGACTTTCGACATCGAGCTGTTCGGGGTCGAGCCTGGGGTCAAGCTCGGAGTCTACGGATTGCCGTCGCGGCGCAGCATCGGACGGCTGGAAAAGGCGCACAAGGGCACCGTGTTTCTCGACGATGTTGAGGGCCTTACACTCCCTCAGCAGGCCCGCCTCCTGCGCGTGGTGGAGGCCCGCGAGGTATGGCCCCTCGGCGCCGAGGAGCCACGCTTCATCGATATCCGCATCATAGCCGCCACCAGAGCCGACCTCGCGCAAGCCGTCAGCCAGGGCCGGTTTCGGGCCGACCTCTACTACAGGTTGAGCAGCTTCACGGTGCGAGTGCCGCCACTCAGCGAGCGCAAAGGCGACATCAGCCTCCTGTTTCAGACCTTCCTCGTCGATGCCTGCGCGCGGCTAAAGCGGCCGATCCCGGTGATCAACGCCCGCGTCCAGTCGCACATCCGCGACTATCACTGGCCGGGCAATATCAGGGAGCTCGAATATTTCGCCGAGCGCTTCGCCCTGGGCCTGCCGGACGAGCCTGTCATGCATGAAGGCGAACGCTCTGAGGCGCCCGGGCTGGCCGAGCTGCTGGCCGAACATGAGGCCGGCCTAATCCGCCAGGCGCTTCAGGCCAACGCGGGAAGCGCGAAATTGACGATGAAGGCGCTGAAACTGCCGAGCAAGACCTTCTACGACAAGCTCAATCGCTACGGGATCCAGATCGGCAGCTACCGCAATGGGCGACCGGAGTCCTAATCTTGCTCCCGGTCGAGGTCAGTTGAAGTCGGTGAGAATTAGCCCATAACGCGCTTGCCATCGCAACCATGCGCGAAATTCCACACAATTCTGACTCATCATCCTGTTGATATCCACAGCGTTTTTCTCGCCGAAAGCCTTCGCTCGGGCGATATTCCCAGATTTTTCTGAGGGTTAGGCCATCTCGAAAAATATTCTGGATGTCAAATTTTGACGGCATATTCTCGTTGAAGCGAAAGAACCAAAAAGCCCTGGGAAACGCCCGTCCGCGAAAATCGGAATTCGAGTCATGCCGAGACACGCCGAATAGATTTTCGGCAATATTTAGATTCGAACTAATCTCAGCAACTCAACATTGCAGTAATTCAATATTACAGTAATCAGCTGACAATAGCCGTTCGGTATAACTATAACCATAAAATAACAAATAAATTCGGAGGGATCTGTGAACAAATATCGCAAAATGCTGTGCACCACATGTCTTGTCGCCGTGAGCGGCCTTTCGGCCCAAACCGCATTCGCGCAAGCGCCCGCCGGTTCCGCACCCGCGCAGCCATCGGCGCCCCAAACAGTCGGCGAAATCGTGGTCACCGGCTCCAGGATCAGCCGGGCCGACTATAAGGCCGAAAGCCCCGTCTCGACCGTGAGCAGCGAGGCGATCGCCGCCGCCGCACAGCCGTCGCTAGACCGCGTCATCGGTCAAATGCCCCAGTTTGAAGCGGCGCAGGGCGCGGCCGAGGTGGGCGACGTGCAGGGTTCCGTCGGCTTCGGCGGCGGGGCGTCCTACAGCGACCTGCGCGGCATCGGCCGCAACCGCTCGCTGGTGCTCATGGACGGCCGCCGTCTCATGCCTTCGACGCCGGACGGTTCGATCGACCTCAACACCATTCCGATGTCGATGATCGACAGCGTCGAGGTGATCACCGGCGGGGCCTCCACCGCCTACGGCTCCGATGCGATCGCCGGCGTGGCCAACTTCAAGCTTCGGCAAACCTTCTCTGGCGTGCAACTCAGCGCGCAGCATGGCTCCTCGACCCGGGGCGATGGCGCCACCAACGACTTTTCCGGCGTGGTGGGAGGCGCCTTCGCCGACGGCAAGGGCCACGCCATTCTGGCCGGCGAATATTCCACCCGCGCCGCGGTGTACGGCTCGCAACGATCCTTCTTCACCCAACCGAGCGTTCGCTTCCTCGCGCGCCCCCCAGAAGGCATCATCTTCGCCGGCGGCTTCGGCAGCGGGGCGACGGCGCCATCGATCGCCGCGGTCAATGCGGTTCTGGCCGGCTATCCCGGAACGACGCCCCTGCCGGGGACCGGGAACTATGCCGGGGGCATCGGCGTCAACACCGACAAGACCCTCTACACCAGCGCCAACGCCAGCACCTGCGCGCAGAACTACAAGGGCGTGGGCGCCGAACCCGGCGCGATCCTCAATCCCTGCTCCACGGCCGGCGTGGTCCTCGGTAACTACTTCGCCGTGCAGGTTCCGCTGACCAAATACAGCTTCTTCGGCAAGTCGGACTTCGAGTTCAACGAGCACATCACAGGCTACGCACAGTTCAACTTCTCGGACTCGACGGCGCTGGACGCCACGAGCCCCGGCAGCTCCAAACCGAGCGCCTCCGCCTCCCAGGTGCTGAAGATCCCGGTCTCCAACCCCTATGTCCAGTCCAACCCGGCCTTGATGTCGCTGCTGAACTCGGCCTACGGCGGCGCGGCGCCCGCAAACGCCGCCTTTTATTATTCGAAGCTGCTCTATGGCTGGGGCAACCGGGTCGAGGACTATCACTATACGGTCTGGCAGGGGCTGGCCGGGCTGAAGGGGGACATTCCCGGCACGCAGTTCACCTGGGACGCTTACGCCTCCTACGGCAGCAGCCTCTACAATAGCCAGGCGAACGCCGACATCAGCATCAGCGCCATCAACAACGTCCTGGCCAACGAGGGCGTCGGCGGATGCAACTGGAACCCGTTCGGCATTCAAGCGGTCAGTTCGGCCTGCCAGAGCTATGCCGGCCGGACTGACAAGACCACCGACGCCCTGACCTCTAAGGACATCGAATTCTCGCTCCAGGGACCGGCGTTCAATGTTCCCGCCGGCCCGGTCAAGGTCGCGCTCGGCGGCGACTACCGCCAGTCGCAATACACCTACCGGCCGGATTCGCTGTTCGTCAGCGGGGACTCGTTGAACTACGGCTCCGACACGCCGTCCCAGGGCTCGCAGAACGTCACGGAGTTCTTCATCGAAAGCCTTGTGCCGGTGCTGACCCAGGCCCCCTTGGCCAAGGACGTCTCCGTGGACGTGGCCTATCGCTACTCCAAATATAACGTCTTCCAGGGCAAGGGCACCTGGAAGGCGGACGGAAGCTGGACCGTGTTCGACGGCCTGCGCCTGCGTGGCGGCTATTCCGTCGCCATCCGCGCGCCCAGCCTTTCCGACCTCTATGTCGGCCAATCGGTGAGCAACCAGAACCTGTCCGGCGATCCCTGCGATGTCCGGAGCACCTATCGGACCGGGCCGAACGCAACGAGGGTCCAGGCGCTTTGCGCGTCGCAAGCCGCAGCTGCGGCCACATCGACCTTCACCTACAGCGGCGCGGTTGTCTCTGTACCGATCCAGTCCGGCGGCAATAGCCTGCTTCAGCCGGAGACCGC
>JAQGII010000465.1 GCA_028291305.1 Caulobacteraceae bacterium | reverse complement strand
GGGCGAGCCGCTCTAGAACCCTAGAACCCCGCCTCCAGCGGACCTCAGATCACTACGGGACCGCTCGCATCCTGCTGGCGCAGGTTGTTCTGCACGTAGCTCACGCCCGACGCCCGTTCGGCCACGTCCTCGGCGCGGCGCTTGTCCTCGCGGCGGAACACCACCCCCACCAGGGTCACCTCCCCGTCCTTCACCGTGACCTCGACGCCGGAGGCGTCCAGATAGGGATCGTCGGTCAGGCGGTCGCTGACGTCGTCGCGGATGCGCTCGTCCGAGCGGCGGTAGCCCTTGGGCCCGCGCCCGCGGTGATCGCCGACCGCCTCGGTGCGGTTTTCATCCCACTGCCGGCGGCGGCGGGCCTCGTCGTCGCCGAACCAGGACGACAGTTCGTCCTGGGTGCGGTCCCACCAACTCCGCGTCTCCTGGCCCCGGCCCTCGCGCGGATTGGGGGTGTAGCGGTCGGGATGGTAGTCGCCTCTGTGCCGGCGGCGCTGGTCGGCCTCGAACTCGGGATAGTCACGGCTCCGGTAGTCGCGCCCCGGGTCGCGCGCCTGCACGCCATAGCGCTTGCCATCCGGGCCGTAGGCGCCGCTGGCTGTATAGATGGGACCGGTGTCGCCGAACGGGCGATAGCCGCGATCGTCGGCCGGCTCCTCGAAGCGGCGGCCGGCCTCGTCCGCCTGACCATAGTCGGCCTGGCTTTCCAGGCGCGCGCGCTCCTGCTCGCGGCGGCGCTCCCGTTCCCATTGGGTGTTGCGGCTGTCGTTCCAATGATCCTGGGCCATGAGGCTCTCCTTGGGGTTTCTGGCGGACTCCCCCTGCCCTCAAAAACCCCTGCCCCCGCGCCCCTGTTCCCCGGCTAAGGTTCCAGCGCCCGGAACCACCGCTCCAGCATCCGTGCCTCCGCCAGCATGTTGGCGGTGCGTTCGGCCGCTTCCTCGTCGACCCCCCATCGCTCCTGCTGGAAGGCCTCGTCCAGCCGTGAAAGCTGCAGCGCCTCCTCGCCGCTCAACTGGTCGCGGTGCAGGGCGAACGCGAGGACGGCGGACCCGAACAGGGCCGTGGCGTGGGCGATGCCGGCCAGGCCGAAGTCGCCTTCCTTCTCGGCCAGCCGGGCCGCGCGAAGCAGGGTCCCGGCCGGCTGGTCGCGATAGGCGATGCCCACGGCGCGCACCAGGTGCAGGTCCACTTCCTGCTGCGCCCACTCGAGCACCGGGCCCCACCGCTGCACCTGGCGCTCGACCAGGGCGTCGGGCCCCTCGGCGAAGTAGCACAGGACGTCCGAACCCGCGTAACGGCCGATCTCCGCCGCCACGGCGTCACGGGCGTCCGCCACGAAGTCCAGGGCGGTGAAGGCCAGGCGGGTGGCGGCCATGGCGGTCATGTCGATGTGGGCTTCCTGCGCGTCCCACTCGGCGGCCAGCATCTGCGCCAGGGCTTGCGTCGGCGCAGTCAGATGCGCACCCTTGGGCGTGCGCACCGGCTTGCCGTCCAGGAGCACAGTCGCGCCGGCGCCGTCGGGACCTGTTGTTACACGCTTGTAAAATCGCCGCGGTAATTCGACATGCGGCGCTAATTTCTGGACCACGGACAGGCCTCCAAATGGGCGTAAACTTCCGGCGGTATGAAACAGGTGCAGTAACCTCCTCAACGCCTTCTGACAAAGTCCGGAGCACAAGTGGCGCTGCCTGAGCCATCCGATCTGAACGCCGCCATCGCCGCGACGCGTTTCGGGCTCGGCGCGCGGCCCGGCGAGATCGAGGCGACCCGCCGCGATCCGCGCGGCTTCCTCAAGGCGCAGATCCGCCCCGAGGGCGCCGACCAGCCGCAGGGGGACCTGGGCGACAGCGCCCGCAACCTGACCGTGTTCCAGGACCTGCGCAAAGAGCGCAAGGAGCTGAAGGCCGAGGACGCGGCGGCCGAACTCAAGCAGGTCCAGGCCCAGATTCGCGACATGGCCATCGCCGAGATGGCCGCGCGCGGCCGGCTGGCCGCCGCCACCCCCGCCGCCTTCCGCGAACGCTGGACCCTGTTCTGGGCCAACCACTTCACCGTCTCCGCCACCAAGGGAGCCGTCGCCCCTATCGCCGGGGCGTTCGAGCGCGAGGCGATCCGGCCCCATGTGTTCGGCCGCTTCGAGGACCTGCTGCTAGCCTCTTCGCAGCACCCCGCCATGCTGCTCTACCTGGACCAGGCGGCGTCCGTCGGGCCGGACAGTCCCGCCGGGCGCAGCGCGGCCGGCCAGCGGCGCCAGGCGGGACTGAACGAGAACCTCGCCCGCGAGATCATGGAACTGCACACCGTGGGCGTGCATGGCGGCTACAGCCAGGCCGACGTCACCGAATTCGCCCGCGCCCTGACCGGCTGGAGCATCAGCCGCGCCCAGGACGCGGCGCGCGGCGCCGACACGGCCGCGCCGGGGAGCTTCATGTTTCGTCCCTTGGCCCATGAACCGGGGTCCCGGCAGGTGCTGGGACGCACCTATGTTCAGGACGGCCAGGCCCAGGGCCGTGCCGTGTTGGCCGACCTGGCCGCCAACCCCGCCACCGCCCGCCACATCGCGCAGAAGCTCGCCGTTCATTTCGTCGCCGACGATCCCCCACCGGCCCTCGTCGCGCGGCTGGAGCACAGCTTCATCTCGTCGCGTGGCCGCCTCGACACCCTGGCCGCGACCATGATCGACTCGCCGGAAGCGTGGACGCCGGCGGCCGCCAAGTTCAAGACGCCCTACGAGTTTCTGGTGTCCAGCTGGCGGGCCGCCGGCGCGGCGCCGGAGCTCGACAATCCGCGCAAGTTCGTCGGCTCGATGACCGCCCTCGGCCAGCGCCCCTTCTCCGCTCCCTCGCCCAAGGGCTGGGCCGACGAGGCCGCCGAATGGGCCTCGCCCGACGGCATCGTCAAGCGCATGGCCTGGGCCGAGGTCGCCGGCACGACCATGGGGACCGACCTCGATCCCAATGAGAGCGCCCGTTCGGCCCTGGGCGCCCGGCTCAGCCACGAGTCGGCCACCGCCATCGCCCGGGCCGAAACCCGACCCGAAGCCTTCACCATCCTCCTGATGTCGCCGGAGTTCCAGCGCCGATGACCAATCCGCACGCCCTCACCCGCCGCTCCGCCCTGGCCACGGCCGTCGGTCTCGGCGTGTCGGTCAGCTTCCTGGGCCGCGCGGCCTACGCCGCCGCCGACGGCGAACTGGCCAGGCGCAAGCTGATCGTCATCGTCTGCCGGGGAGGCTTGGACGGCCTGTCCGTCTCGCCTCCGGTGGGCGACCCCGACTATGCGGCCCTGCGCGGCCAGATCGCCATCGCCCCGTTCGGCGCGCCGGGCGGCGCCCTGAAGCTGGACGACACCTTCGGTCTGCACCCGGCGCTGAAGTCGGTGCACCGGCTGGCCCTCGCCGGTCAGGCGCGCATCGCTCCCGCCGTGGCCACGCCCGACCGGGCCCGCTCCCATTTCGAGGCCCAGGACGTGCTGGAGAGCGGCGGAACCGTGGCCTACGGCGCCGGCTCAGGCTGGCTGAACCGCACGCTGCAGGCGCTGGCGCCGGCGCGCCGGATCGAGGCCCTGTCGGTGGGAACCCAGGCGCCCCTGATCCTGCGCGGCAAGATCCAGGCGGCCTCCTGGTCTCCCGGCGGGCTGGAGGGGCGCGACGAGCGCCTGCCCCGCATCCTGGCCGACCTGTACGCCCGCGACCCGCTGCTCGGCCCGGCCCTGGCCAGCGGCCTGGAGACCCAGAACATGGCCCATGCGGCCGCCGCCCTGGCCAAGGCCCAGGCGGTCGAGATGGCGCCGCCGGCCGGCGACATGGCGCAGGCCGATCCGATGGCGGCCCGGACCGCGCCCAATCCACCCGGCGCCGCGGAGGCGGCCCGCAGCATGGGCGCGACCGTGGCCAAGTTCATGACCGGACCGAACGGGCCGCAGGTGGTGGCTATCTCGGTCGACAACTTCGACACCCACGCCAACCAGGGAGCCGGCGCGGGCCTGCTGGCGACGCGCCTGTCCTATCTGGACAGCCTGCTGGACGGACTCTCGACCGGGCTCGGCCCCGAATGGCGCAATACCGTGATCGTCGCGTCCACGGAGTTCGGCCGCACCGCGCGGGTCAACGGCACTGGCGGCACCGACCACGGCACGGCGTCCACGGCCCTGGTCCTGGGCGGCGGGCTGAAGCGCGGCGGCATCATCGGCGACTGGCCGACGCTGCAGCCGGCCCGGCTCTATGAGGACCGCGACACCGCGCCGACCCTGGACATGCGGGCCCTGTTCAAGGGCGTCCTGGCCGAACACATGGGCGTGGAGCGCCGAGCCCTGGACGGCGCCATCTTCCCCGACAGCGCAATGGCCGCGGCGGCGAGCAATATCGTCGCCTAACCTGATGCTCCCCGTTACGCAGCGGAGGATATGGTCTCGGCAAACGCCTCCAACCGGCTGTCCAGGCTGGGGAAATCGTGGACGACGTCGTCGGCGCCGGCGGCCAGCACCTCCTCGGCGGTGTGGAAGCCCCAGCTGACTCCCTGGGCGTAGACGCCTGCGGCCTTGGCCATGCGCATGTCGTGAGCGGTGTCGCCGATCATGATGGTCTGGTCCGGGCCGCAGCCCAGCGCCCGCATCGCTTCCAGCAGCATGGCCGGGTGCGGCTTGCCGGGGCCGTCATCGGCGCAGTGGGTGGAGTCGAACAGGTCGGCCCAGCCGTGCATCTTCATGATGGTCTCCACGCCGCGCCGGCTCTTGCCGGTGGCCATGGCGATCAGCCAGCCGTCGCGCTTGAGCCGGTCCAGGGTCTGGGCCGCGCCCTCGTAGAGGGGTTCGGTGAAGCCCGGCTGCCGGTGCATAGCCTGGAAGGCTTCCTTGTAGCCGGCTACGGCGCGGTCGATCGCCGGCGGCGACATGGCCGGGAGCAGCTGGCCCAGGCCCTCCGCCAAGCTCAGGCCGACGATCTGGCGCACGGCCTCGTAGTCCGGGGCCGGCAGGTCCATGAAGGCGAACACCGCCTTGGCGGCCTCGAAGATCACCTCCCGACTGTCGACCAGGGTCCCATCGACGTCCCACACCGCCAGCTTCCGCGTCATGGCGCGCGCACCAGGTCGAAGGCGCAGGTCAGGCGGGTCTCGTCCGACTCGAACGGCATGGTGCCGTGCCACATGTAGGAGGGGAACAG
>JAQGII010000441.1 GCA_028291305.1 Caulobacteraceae bacterium | reverse complement strand
TGGCGCGCGCCTCGACCGCCAAGGCCGCGACCATGCCCCTGACCGTGGTCGGCGCGGGCGACGACCGCCTGGTGCTCAACGGCCCCTCCCGCCGCTTCGCCACGCGCGCGCCGCAGGGCCGCTATGTCGAGATCGCGGGCGCCTTCCACGAGGTGCTGATGGAGACCGACGCGCGCCGCGAGTTGGTCTGGCGCGAATTCGACGCCTTGGCGGGCCGGGTTGTTTCGAGCTGAAATTTTGCGGTCCAGCTGGTGTTGCGGCCGGTTTGCTGGGCAAATTGGCATCACGGATCCGGCCTTGATGTAGAAGCCGACACGCTCCGATCTCAGGGCTCCTTATCGGTCCATCCGGTGACAGGCGAGTGACGACCCGTCGCTGACAGACACTGAAGGACAGCTCGATGCGCGTGCTTATGAAGGTGCAGATCCCGGTCGAGGCCGGTAACGAAGGCGTCAAGAGCGGCGTCCTGCCGCAAACGATCCGGGAGTTCGCCGACGCCGCCAAGCCGGAGGCCATGTATTTTACGGTGGCGGACGGCATGCGGACCATGTTCGCGGTCATCGACATGGCCACCACGGCCGACATGCCCAGGCTGGGCGAGCCCCTCTTCCTCAAGCTCAACGCCAGCATCGAGGCCACGCCGTGCATGAACGCCCAGGAGCTCGCTGCGGGACTGCAGGCGATCACCACAGGGTAGCTTGTCCCCGCCGGCGCGGGGGCAAGCGGAGTGTCGGCCCCTAATCCGCCGACCTCTTCAAGGAGATCAGCGCGTCGTCCAGGCAGCGCCGGTCGCCCGCCGCCACCACCTGTCCGCCGTGCCGCCCCAGCCGGAGGCCGCGCCAGTCGGCGACGACGCCGCCGGCGTTCTCGATCACCGGCACGATGGGATCAATGTCCCAGACCTTCAGGTGGGACTCCACCACCAGGTCGATGGTCCCCAAGGCCAGCAGGGCGAAGATGTAGGAGTCGCCGCCCAGGCGCACGATCTGCGCGCCCGCCCGCACCTGGTTCCAGGCCCCGACCTCGGCGCCGGTGAAATAGGCCGCCGGATCGGTGGCCGCCACGGTGGCTTCGGTCAACCGGGCGCAGGGCCGCACGCGCAGAGGCCGCTCGCCCTCCGGCCGGATCAGGCGCGAGCCGGACGGCGCCCCCAGGAACACCTCGTTCAGATAGGGCTGGCCGATCACGCCCAGCAGCGGCTCGCCCTGGAACCTTAGGCCGATCAGGTGGGCCCATAGCGGCAGGCCGGCGACGAAGGCGCGGGTGCCGTCGACGGGATCGAGCACCCAGACGAACTCGGCGTCGGGGCGGTCTTCGCCGTATTCCTCACCGATCACGCCGTGATCGGGGAATCTCTCGAAGATCAGCTTGCGGACGGCGGCCTCGGCCCCGCGGTCGGCGGCCGTGACCGGATCGAAGGCGCCGTCGCCGGCCTTGTTGTCAACACCCATCCCACTGCGGAACAGGGGCAGGGTGACCTCGGCGGCGGCGGCGTTCAGGGCCTGGATAAAGGTCTCAAGCTCGGCCAGCAGGGCCGGTGGTGGAACAGGGCGGACGGGCGCGGAGGAGCCTTGGGACATGACCTAGGCTTAGAGGCTTTCCCGGCCGGGGAAAACCGCTTCCCGCAGGATCAGGCGACGAGGACGGAAGCGGCTCGGCGCTTGTCCGGATCCGCGTCTTCCTCCGCGACCATTTCAACCTCTTCGCCGAGGCCGTCGAAGAAGGAGCCGACCGGCGCTTCCAGGGCCTTGGCCAGCAACCACAGACGGGCGGCGGAAATCCGGTTGGCGCCGCATTCGTACTTCTGGATCTGCTGGAACCGGACGCCGACCGCTTCGGCGATCTGCTGCTGCGTCTGGCCGAGCATGCGGCGGCGCTGGCGCAGGCGCTTACCGAGGTGCCGGTCGATCTCGTTCGTCATGTCCGAGGTCCTTGTTAACTCTGTCCCACTGCGGGACAGTGCATCCTTTTTGCCGCAAAGCCGATGCCAGATTTTGCGTAAGTCGTTGGATTTGCCTCATTGCGCGCAAACGCCGCACCCCCCTAATAGGGCCATGACCCGCTCGCGCCCCTCGTTGTCCCAAGACCTCATCTGGCGGCTCGAGGCCCTGGGCCTGGACCTCCTGGGCCTGTTCTTCCGGCTGATGCCGGTCGAGCTGGCATCGACCCTGGGGGGCGCGGCGCTGCGGCTGATCGGACCGTTGAGCGGGGCGCACAAGACTGCCGAGCGCAATCTGCGCATCGCCTTCCCTCATATGGACAAGGCCGAACGGGACCGCCTGCTTGTCGCGCAATGGGATAACCTGGGTCGCCTGACGGCGGAATTCCAATTGATGCACCGGCTGACACCCGCGACGGGCCGGGTCGAGATCGTCGGCGGCGAGCACCTACGGGCGGTCGCGCAGTCGGGCAAGCCGGCGGTGCTGATCTCGGGCCACTTCTCCAACTGGGAGGTGATGGCGGCGGTGATCGTGCACCTGGGCGTGCGCTGCGATGTGACCTATCGGGCGGCCAACAATCCCTACATCGACGCCCGCATCATCGAGACCCGCCGCCGCTATGGCGTCACCCTGATGGCGCCCAAGGGCGAGACCGGCTCGCGTGAGGTGATGCGGGCGATGAACCAGGGGGTCTCGGTGGCCCTGCTCAACGACCAAAAGTTCAACCAGGGGCTCGCGGCCCCCTTCTTCGGGGTAACCGCCCACACCGCCCCGGGCCCGACGCGCTTTGCTCTGAAGTTCGGCTGTCCGATGATCCCCATGTGCGTGGAGCGCACCGAGGGCGCGCGCTTCCGCGTGACCATCTACGAATCGATCGCGCCGCCCAACACCGGCGACCGGACCGCCGACATCGAACAGGGCGTGCGCAACGTGAACGCCTTCATCGAGGCGCGGGTGCGAGAACGCCCCGACCAGTGGTTCTGGACGCACAAGCGCTGGCCCAGCGAGGCCTATGCGGCGTTGGAAGACGAGGCTTAGACGGGCCGGGTCGCCCCGACCATCAGCAGCGGGTCGAGGTTGCGGCCGCGCCATTTCATGCGCCAGCACAGGTGTGGCCCCGTGGCGCGACCCTCCTTGCCCACCAGGCCGATCAGCTCGCCGCGCCGAACCGCCTGGCCCGTCCGAACCTCCACCCGCGACAGGTGCAGATAGGCGCTGATCAGGCCCTGGCCGTGGTCGATCAGGATCAGGGCGCCTTCGAAATGCAGTCCCGTCTCGGCGAAGCTGACGGTCCCGTCGGCCGGCGCGACCACAGGGGTTCCGACCGGGGCCGCGAGGTCGGAGCCATAGTGTGGCCGCTCGGGCACGCCGTTCAGGATGCGCTGGCCGCCGAATCGGGCGGACAGGCGGAAGCCCTGCACCGGGAGGACGAAGCCGTCGCGGAAGCCCTCCGCGTCGATGTCGCTGGCGAAGCCCACCGCCTTGCGCCTGGCCTCCTCCGCGATGCGGGCCAGCAGGGCGGGGTCGGCCGGCGTCACCTGGTCCTGGGGCAGGCCGTCGATGCGCTGGATGTCGTAGTCCACCGGAGCGATGTCGAAGACGTGGTCGAGGGCGCCCTGGGCCGTCTGCACGGTCAGCTTGGCCCGGGTGGGCTCGTCGCGGTCGAAGCCGATCACGAACAGGCCGTCAGCGGAGGCCATGCCCACCGGCTTGTCGTTGACCAGCAGGGCGGCGCGGGGCGCGGTGCGGCCGAGGGCGAAGCCGCTCTGCTCGTACCTGCCGCTGAGGCTGAGGGGCGGCGTTCCGTCCTGGGCGAAGGCGGCGGGGGCCAAGGTCAGGGCCGGGAGGCTGCCCAGCAGGGCGCGCCGGTCGATGTTCGAGGAAGACCGGGCAAATCCGTCGGAACCTGCCCGGGGGATCACTTGCCTTCCAGTTCCTGGAACCGCTTCAGCGCTTCCTCGGGGCCGGCGTAGGCTTCCTGCCGCTCGGCGCTCCAGTAACGCAGGGCTTCCAGGGGGATGGGGACCCCCGACACGGCGCACAGCACGTAGCGGCCGGGTTTCAGCACGGCGAATTCGCCGTCGCCATAGTGCAGCTTGGCTTCGTCGGCGGTGGGGCGGGACGCGTTGCGGTCGTGGACGTTCATCCCGCCAATGTAAGGCGCCCCAAAACCCAAGACAAATGGGCCCTAGAACAAATCGCCTTGTTGGGCGCCCGGCGGCTTGGCCTTGAGCGGCTTGGACGGCGTGGGGGAGGGCGTCCCGTCGATCACGGCGGCGCGCTTGGCGTCGGCAAATTCCAGCATCACCGGCTCTCCCGCCTTGAGCGCCGCGCCGCTGCGGACGATGGAGCCGTCCGTGCGGTGCACCAGGGCGAAACCGAGGCTCAGGGGACGGTTGGGATCGAGCGAGACGCGCAGTTTGTCCAGCTGCGAGAGCTGGTCGCGGGCCCGGGTCAGGCGGCGCGAGACGGCCAGGGTCAGCCGCTCGC
>JAQGII010000422.1 GCA_028291305.1 Caulobacteraceae bacterium | reverse complement strand
TGCCGGCGTCCTCCAGCCCGGCTATGACGGACACCGCGCAAGCCTCGCCATGACCCGCTATCAACAGGGCCTGGTGATCCCCCCGGCCAACGGGAACACGACCGGCAGGAACACCAACGGCGCCGGCTCCGGCGCCCCCCCTGCCGCGCCCTCGGGCGGGGCCGCCCCCGGCGGAGGCTGAGACGATGCGGGGGGTCGGGGCATGGCTGAGGGCCGAAGGCGGGGCGGTCGCGCCGCTGCTGGCCGTCTCGCTCATCGGCGTCGTGGGCATGGGCGGGCTGGCCTACGACCTGAGCCGGGCGTGGGCGCTCAGGACCGAACTCGACAATGCCGTCGACGCCGCGGCGCTGGCCGGCGCCACCCAGCTCGACGGACAAGCCGGCGCCCAGAGCCGCGCCCAGCGGGCCGCCCAAGGCGCCCTGCTGTCGAACGCCCAGCGGCTGAGCGGCGCCAACGAAACGAACGTGGCGATCGCCAACGCCGACATCACCTTCCTGTCCGCCCTCAAGCCCTCGCATCAGGCGGCGACCGGCGACGGCGACACGGTGTTCATCCAGATCAACTTGACGCCCCGAACCCTGGGCCTGGTCTTCAGCGCCTTCACCAAGGTCGCCAGCATCAACGCGTCATCCCACGCGGTGGCGGGCTTCGGCTCGGCCATCTGCAAGGTGCCGCCGCTGATGGTCTGCAACCCCGGTGAGCCGGCCGGCAACACCAACGTCAACCTGCCCTTCGACGCCAACAGCCGCATCGGCGACGGCATCGTCATGAAGAGCGGCGGCGGCTCCGCGTGGGCGCCGGGCAACTTCGGCTTCCTGCAAGTGGAGCCGTTCAGCGGATCGGCCAATGTCAGCGCCATCAAGGACGCCATGGCGCGCGTCGATCCCCAGGTGGAGTGCTTCGGCAAGACGGTGCAAACCCAGACGGGCAATATCTCGTCCATAGATCAATACTTCAACGTGCGGTTCGATCTGTACGCGAACGGCACGGGCATCAGCAAATCGGATCCCGCCTATCAGCCCGCGCTGAACACGATCACCGGCCTGAGCAAGACGACCGGCGGCGGGGCCAGCACGTGCCAACCGCAGTCCACGGGAACCCCATTCAGCGGCAATGGCGCCACCGGCGTCGTCGCCATGTCCCTGCCCCGCGATCAATGCGCCTACAACAACGGATCCTGCGCCGCCTCCATCGGCGACGGAGCCTGGGACAAGACGTCCTATTTCACGGTCAACCACCACACCAGCGACATCAATACCGTGAATTGGTCATCGTATGGCCCGGCCCCGAGTAGCGGCTCAAGCCCAACAAGATATCAGGTCTACAATTGGGAACTGGAGGCGCTGAACAACAACAATTCGGCAATCTGGAAGAACGCGGCGCAAGGCCAGACCGGTACCTCGAACGTCGACCAGGCCAAGCCGCAGTGTTACTCCGGCACACCGGCCCAGGCTTCGCCTGACCGGCGGACGCTGTCCGCGGTCGTGGCCAACTGTCATGCGAACAACGTCCACGGAAGCAGCTCGGCCACGACGGTGGGCGCCGTCGATGTCTTCCTGACCGAGCCCGTGACCGGCAACGGCAGCTCGTTCTTCATCTATGGGGAAATCCTGGGCGTGACCTCCCCCGGAACGCCGGTGGGCCGCCAGACCCAGTTCTACTCGGTGAAACTCTATGAGTAGGCGCACGCTTTTCACCCGCCTGAGGCGGGCCCCTCGCGCATCGGAGGGCGCGGCAGCGGTCGAGTTCGCCCTGGTGCTGCCGCTGATGGCCGTGCTCCTGTTCGCCTTCATCGAGATCGGCCGGCTCTTCTGGAGCTACCAGATCGCCTCCGCCGCGGTTCGCGATGGCGCCCGGCTGGCCGCCCGCCTGCCGATGGACTGCGCCTCGCTGACGGGCGCCGGAGACGTCACGCGGGTCAAGAACCTCGTCAGGACCGGCGCCATCGACGGAACGGGTTCGCCCCTGGTCGCCGGCTGGACGGACGCGGCCAGCGTGGCGGTTGCCGTCAGCTGCATCGACAACACCGGCGGAACCTATTCGGGCCGGTACCTGGCTCTGGCCGGGGTTCCCAAGGTGCAGGTCACAGCCACCGTGCCCTTCTCCTTCATGTTCGGCCCCCTGTTCGGCAACGGGACGATGACCTCCTTCCAGGTCGCCAACCAGCAGGCGTGGACACAATGATGTCGCGCGCCGCCAGCCTGATCGCCTTCGCCCGCAAGGAGCACGGTTCCGCCGCCGTCGAGTTCGGCATCATCGCCCTCGTCTTCACGACGATGCTGATGGCCTCCATCGATTTCGCCCGCCTGGGCTGGGAGTTGAACCAGGCCAAGACGGCGGCCCGGATCGGGGCCCGCGTGGCGGTGGTCAATCCGATGGTGGCCGACTGGATGGCCGGCGACAATTTCAACTCGGCGGCGGGGGTTGCGGGCAACGGCTCGCCGGTTCCCATCGCCGACGTGCCCGTCATCACCTGCGTCGGCACAAGCGCGACGAGCGCCACCTGTGTCGCCAGCGACGGCAATGCGTCGCACGGCGCCGCCAACAATGCGGCCTTCGCGACCATCTTTTCCAAGATGAGGGCCTTCGACGGCGAAATCCAGCCGGCCAACGTCTCCATCGAATACCGGCACGTGGGCCTGGGCATCGTCGGCGATCCCTATGGCCACGCCGTCGAGCCGCTCGTGACGGTGACCCTGCGCAACCTCCCGTTCCGGCTCGGCTCTCTAGCGCCTTTCGGCGGGGGTAGCTTCACCCTGCCGTCCATGACCAGCAGCTACACCGGGGAGGATTTAGGGTGAACATGATTTCTCATCTTGGATTGGGGGGCGCCGCGCCGGTGTTCACGGCCGGAGCGCCGGCCCGCAAATGTGTGGGCGTCCTGGACCAGGCCCTCAGCGCCGACTGCCTGGCCCGGCTCAAGAGCCTTTGCCCGAACGTCGAATTCGTCCCCCTGCGCGCGATCACGCGCGCCGGCGGCCTCGATCTCCTGTTCGTCCGTGTTTCCGGCGCACGGCCGGCAGAGATCGACTACGCCCAGAACATGGCGCGGGAGCTCGGCCCGACCTGCTCCCTGGTCATCCTCTTGGACGACGCCGATGTGAACACGACGCGTCGATTGGCTGCGGCGGGCGTGGCGGACATCCTGCCGCTACCCGTCCCCGATCCGTCCCTCGTGCTCTGCCTCGAAAGGCTGCTGGCGGACAATGTCGCGGAGCAGGTCGGCGCCGCGGGCGAGATCATCGGCATCCTCAAGGCCGGCGGCGGCGTCGGCGCCACGACCATCGGCGTCCAGCTGGCGGCCTGGCTGGCGAGGCGATCCGGGCGCCAAAGCATCTGTTACGCGGATCTCGATCTCCAATTCGGAACCAGCGCGCTCTACCTGGACCTGCCCCAGGCGCTGACGATCGCCGACTTCCTCTCCTCCACCGAAGGCTTGGCCGAGGTCGATTTCGACCCTGCCCTGGCGCGGCACGTTTCGGGCCTGCGCCTGCTGGCTGCCCCTTCCGAGTTGTCGCCGCTCGAACGCCTCAATTCGACGACCGTCGATGCCCTCCTCCACAGCCTGCGACGGGAGATGGCCTTGACCTTGGTCGACCTTCCCTCGGTCTGGACCGCCTGGACGGACCGCGCCCTGCACGTGGCGGATCGGATCGTCCTGGTGACGAGCCTGTCGGTGCCTCACCTGCGCCTGACCCAGCGGCAGCTGACGACGCTGCAATCGCAGGAACTCGCCGACAAGCCGCTGACCCTGGTCTGCAACCGCTGCACCGCCGAGCAGCAGAGCTCGCTGCCGATCAAGGTCGCGGAACGGACGCTTGGCCGCTCGTTCGACGTGATCATCCCGGAGGACCGGCAACTCGTCGCCAGCGCCGCCAACCAGGGACTGGAATTCAGCGCAATCCACCGTGGAAGCAAGGCGGAGAAGGCTATCGCAGCCCTCGCAGACATCGTCGCCGGCCGAATCCTGCGCGCACAAGGAAAGTGAGGGGCCATGTTGTGGAATGACGAATCCCGGGCGCACAGCGCCACCGTCTCGGTCTTCAAACCCGCCGCGGAAGCGGATTTGGAACTCAAGCTTCGCCTCCATCGCCGCCTGTTGGACATGCTCAACCTCAGCGTCCTGGAACGCACCCCGCGGGACGCGCTGAGGACAGAGCTGCGCGGCACGGTCAACGCGCTGCTCGCCGAGGAGAAGAAGCCGCTGGCGGGCCCGCAAATCGATCATCTGATCGAGGACCTGCTGGATGAAATCCTCGGGCTGGGCCCGCTGGAGCCGTTCCTGAAGGACGACACCATCACGGACATCCTCATCAACGGGTACGACAAGGTCTACCTCGAACGGGGAGGGCGGCTGGAACGCGCCGACGCCCGGTTCCTCGACAATCGGCACCTCATCCGGATCATCAACAAGATCGTCGCCGACGTCGGCCGGCACGTGGACGAGTCGCAACCGATGGTGGACGCCCGGCTGCCGGACGGCTCGCGCGTCAATGCGATCGTCCCGCCCTTGGCGGTGGACGGCCCGATGCTGTCCATCCGCAAGTTCGCCAGAACGCCGATCACGATGGAAAAACTCGTGGAGCTCTCCAGCGTGAGCGCGGGCATCTCCACCGTCCTGAGCGCCATCGTGGCCGCAAGGCGCAACGTGTTGATCTCGGGCGGCACCGGGTCGGGCAAGACGACCTTGCTGAACGCCCTGTCCGGATTCATCGATGAACGTGAACGGATCATCACCATCGAGGACTCCGCCGAACTCCAGCTCCAGCAGCCCCATGTGGGCCGGCTGGAGACCCGCCCGCCGAATATCGAGGGCAAGGGCGAGATCACCCAGCGCGAGCTGGTCCGCAACGCCCTGCGCATGCGCCCCGACCGGATCATCGTCGGCGAAGTCCGCACCGGCGAAGCCTTCGACATGCTGCAGGCCATGAACACCGGCCACGACGGCTCGATGACGACGGTGCACGCCAACAGCCCCCGCGACGCCCTGTTGCGGGTCGAGCAGATGATCGGGATGGCGGGTCTGGAGATTTCCCCCATCTCCATCCGGCAGCAGATGGCCTCGGCGCTTAACATCCTTCTTCACGTGGAACGCTCCGAAGACGGTCGTCGCCGCCTGGTCTCCGTCTCGGAGCTCGTGGGCATGGAACAGGACGTCATCCTGGTGCAGGAGATCTTTCGCTTCCGCCGCAAGGGACGCGGTCCGCTCGGCGAGGTGCTCGGCGAGTTCGAACCGACCGGCATCCGGCCGAAGTTCATCGAGATGCTCGCCGCCCGCGGCCTGAAACTCCCGCCGGACCTGTTCGCACCGCCACAGAGGGTCAACTGACATGGCCCCGGCAACCCAGCTCGCGCTCATCCTGATCCTGTGCTTCGTCGCCTCGGTGCTGGTGGCCCAGACCGTCTCCGGCTTCGCCTTCTCGGCGCGGGAGCGATCGGCGCGGGTCAATCGTCGCCTGACGCTCCTGGCTGCAGGACTCAGCCGCGACCAGGTTTACGAAGTCCTGATCAAGCGGCGACAGCCGATGCGGGCCGACGGCACGCGCAAGACCGCCCTGCTCTCGATGGCCACTCGCCTGTGCCAGCAGGCCGGCGTCGACGCTGCGCCGATACACCTGGTTTCCGTCGCCGCGATCACAGCCCTGGCGCTGTGGCTGGCGTCCCTCGGGCTGCTGCGCGGCCGCTGGACCGGCATGCTGCTGCCCAGCGCCTGCATAGCCCTGGTCGGCGCACTGCTGCTTTCATTCGGCGGCCTCTGGGTGTGGCTTTCGCGTCGCCGGAACAAGCGCCTGCTCAAGCTCGAAGAGCAGCTTCCCGGCGCCCTGGACATCATGGTCCGCGCCCTGCGCGTGGGACACCCGACCGTCGCGGCGATCCAGCTGGTGGCCGACGAGCTGGGCGACCCGGTGGGCTCCGAATTCGGTTTCGTCGTCGACGAGACCACCTACGGCATAGAATTCCCCGAAGCGGTGGCCAATCTCGCGGCCCGGTCCGGATCCAAGGACGCGGCGTTCCTGAGTGTGGGCATCGCCATCCAGAGTGAAACCGGCGGCAACCTCGCGGAGATCTTCGAGCAGCTGTCCACGGTCATTCGCAGCCGCGCCACATTGGCCAAGCGCGTCAGGGCGCTCTCCAGCGAGGGGCGGATGTCGGCCCTGATGCTGAGCGCCCTGCCCCTCTTCCTTGTGGGCCTGCTCAGCCTCACCGAACCGCAGTTCTACGTCAGCAAGTTCAACGATCCGATCTTCTGGCCGACGACAGCCGCGGTCGGCTGCCTGTACCTGATCGGCTGGTTCATCATCCGCCGAATTATCGACATCAAGTATTGAAGCGGGAATCCGATGACCATCCTTGACGGACTCATCCTGGCGGCGGCGTTCATCATCGCCACCTTGGCGACCATGCTGTTCTGCCAGGCCGTGCAGCAGCGGCTCGCCGTCGGGCGCAGGCTGACGGGCGGGCGCCCATCCATCGCCGCCGGTGGCGACAGACTCCTCAAGAAGGTCATGACCCATCCGATCCTGACCTGGATCGAGAGGTCCTCCTCACTCAGCAACACGAAGGAACGCACCAAGCTCGCCCGTGACCTGGCCCACGCCGGCTTCGAGCACCCGAGCGCACCGGTCTGGTACGTGATCGCGCGCTTTGGCCTGGCCATCGCCTTGCCGCTGCTGTTCATCTTCACACAGCATTTCCTGGCGAAGCCGGTGACGGGACCGCGCCTGATCATCTTCAGCCTGGCGCTCTGCACCGCGGGCCTGCTGGGGCCTCGCTTTTTCATCCGGCACCGCGCCACAAGCCGCCGCCAGCGCCTGGAAAACGAATTTCCCGATGCCCTCGATCTGCTGGTCGTCTGCGTCGAGTCGGGCCTCGGACTTGAAAGCGCGTTCCTGCGGGTCGGAGCGGAGATCGCCAGGTCCCATCCCTTCATCGCGGACGAGTTCGCGCGGCTGTCGCAACAGCTCCGCGCCGGGCGCAGCCGGGCGGACGCACTGCGGACCCTGGGCGAGCGCAGCGAGAGCGCCCCGATCCGCTCGTTCGTCGCCTTGCTCATTCAGACCGACACCCTCGGCACGAGCGTCGGCCAGAGCCTTCGCGTCTACTCAAAGGAGATGCGCGAGACGCGTCTTCTGATCGCGGAGGAAAAGGCGCTGCGCATCCCGGTCCTTCTGACGGTGCCCCTGGTCGCCTGCATCCTTCCGGTGATCATCACGGCGCTCCTGTTGCCCGCCATCATCGACGTGGTGCACAACCTGTTTCCGATCCTCCTGCACAAGCAGGTTCACTGATGGATCGCCTCAGAGCGTTCTCGATCGGGGCGGCGGCGATGGGCCTGGCGGGCTGTGTGTCCGTCCAAGCCGCGCCCTGGGCGCCGGTCAGTCTCGCGCGCTCCGCCGATCCGCTGGCTCCGCCGATCTCGGCAGGCTCCCTCCTCTACGGGCAGGCGGTCAGGGCGATCAGGGCCGGCGATTTCGCCACGGCTTTGGACCTGCTCCAGATGGCCAGGGTGCGGGGCGGGGACCCGGCGGCCACCGCCAACGCCATGGGTGTCGTGTACGACAAGCTCGGCCGCTTCGATCTGAGCCGGCGCTATTACGCCCTCGCCGCGCAGGCTGATCCCGGCTCCAAGATCGTCGAAGGCAACCAACAGTATTCGGCGCTTCTTCAGCGGGAGCTGACCGGCGCGCCGCCGCCGACCGAGAGCGCGGCGTCCTCGCCGCCGTCCGGGCCGGTGATGCGGCTCGAAGCCACGGCCGCCACGGTCCCGGTCCCGGCTCTCGCCCTGCCGCCCGCCCTGGTCCTGGCCCTGGCCGTTGCCCCGCCCCCGGCCTTGGCGCCTCTCACGGCCTCGGTCCCGGCCCCAGTCCTGGCCCCGGTCTCGGTCCCGGTCTCGGTCCCAACCGCGATTCCCGCCCCGCCGCCCGCCCTGGTGCTGGCCCTGGCGGTTGCTTCGCCCCCGGCCCTGGCCGCTCTCCCGGTCTCGGTCGCCGTTCCGGCCCCTGCCCTGGCGCCCGCCTTGGTCCTGGCCGTGGCCCCGCGCCCCGCCCTGGCCCCTCTCCTGGCGTCGGTCTCTGTCCCCGTCCCGGCCCCGGCCCCGGCCCCGGCCGAAACGAACGCCACGGTGCAGGCCGCCACCCGAATCGAATGGCTGCGGCCGGCGCTGTCCTTCACGACCGTCGAGGGCGGGAGCCCCGCAGCTTTCAAGCTGTCGACCACCAATAACTACCAACCCCGTTTGCAGCCGGTCGCACAGGGCCGCAACGCGGCCATCCCGCTTCCAAGCCACCAGCAAACCGAGCCCTCCACGACCGTCGCGGGCGGGAAGCCCGCCGCTTTCAAGCTGTCGACGAGCAATAATCGCCAACCCCGTTTGCAGCCGGTCGCACAGATCCGCAGCGTGGCCGCCGCCCGTCCACGACACAAACAGACCGAGCCCTTCAAGGCGATGCTGTCTCGGATCTTCGGGCTGCCCTTCCGGATCGCATCGCGGCTGATCTGGCCGGACAGACTCCAGCAGCACGCCACAGCTCTGGAAATCGCACGGAAATGACAATGATGCGCCACGGTGACTTGACGAACCTCGCCCGAGTTTTCGGCGTCGGGGTCGCGCTCTTCTTGGCTGTCCCGCATCCGGCCTTGAGCCGAACCTCTGTCACCCCGGCGCAGACCTCGCGGACGCAGGCGCTGGTGGAGGCCAACGTCCAGCAGGCGCTGGACGAGCAGCGCTACATCGATGCGGAGCTGGCGCTCCAGCAGGCGGCCTCAAGCGCTCTCAGCTCCCCAAAGCTGCAGTTGCTTCAGGCCGAACTCATGCTGGCTCGAGGCGACTATGACGCGGCGCTGGCCCGGTTCGAGGCCATCGCCCCGACACCGGGGGTCGAGGCGCGGGCCCTCCAGGGCTCGGGCATCAGCCTGGCGTTGAAGGGAAAATCGGTCGCCGCCCTGGTCGCACTCAAGATGGCCGTCGCGAAGGATCCGTCCCTATGGCGGGCCTGGAACGCCCTGGGCGAACAATATGACCGGCGCCATGATTGGACTGACGCCGAGGCGGCTTACCAGGCCGCGCTGCAGGCCGGCGGCAACGTCGCGACCATTCTGAACAACCGGGGCTTCTCGCGCCTGGTGCAAAGGCGGCTGCCGGAGGCGCAGCAGGACTTCGTGTCCGCGCTCGAGGCCAACCCTGGGTTCACCGCGGCGCGGACCAACCTCAGACTGAGCCTGGCGCTTGGCGGGGACTACACCTCGGCCGTGTCCGGCGGCAGCGGCGAGAAGACCGTCTCCGACCTGAACAACGCCGGCTTCGTTGCGGCGCTCAAGGGCGATCTCCCGACAGCCCAGCGCCTGCTTGGCCAGGCCCAGACAAGCTCCACGTCCTTCTACGGTCGCGCTTCCGCGAACCTGGGGATCGCCACCCGCCTGAAGCGCGATGGAGGAACCGATGCCGCCCAATGACGTGCTCTATTGGGCCAGTTTCGTGGCTTTCGCCCTGCTCCTGGCAGCCGCGTCGCTGGTGGACCTGCGGCGTCGGCGGATTCCCAATGTCGTGGTCCTGGCGCTTGTCGGACTCTTCGTCATGACAGCGGCGGCGTTCCCCGCGCACGTGGATCTCAAATCGAGTTTGGTCGCGGCCCTTGTCGCCCTCTCGGTCAGCGGCCTGCTCTACACGTTCGGCATGGTCGGAGCCGGGGATTCCAAGCTGTTCACCGCGATCGCGCTGTTCACCGGGCTGCATCGGCTCTGGTCCTTCAGCCTGCTCACGGCTTTCCTCGGCGGCATCCTGGCGGTGGTCTACCTCGCCTTCGCCGGGCGCCGGCGCGCGATTCCCATGCGGGAACGCACCAGCATTCCCTATGGCGTTTCAATCGCCCTTGCCGGAATCATCGTCAGGTTTGCCGAGACGGCCAGCCATCCGGCCGGGCCTCTGGTCTAGCCTTTTCGGGGGCATTATCCAGGAGTGGCGGCGCGAGGCGACGGTCAAGGGCTTCGCTGAGATCCTGTTCGGTTAACCGGGAACCCGCTATGGCCACACCAATGGACGACGAGACCTGGCCCTCCCTGCCCTACGCCGAGTGGGCGGAGACCTGTCGGACCCTGCACCTGTGGACGCAGATCGTAGGGAAGGTCCGGCTGGCCCAGACCCCCTGGCTCAACCACTCCTGGCATGCGCCCCTCTATGTCACCCCCCGGGGCCTCACGACCGGCGCCATCGCCCACGACCGGCGGACCATCGACCTGGAATTCGATTTCATCGATCAGGTGCTGCGGATCCGCACGGAGGGTCCCGTGATGACCCTGCCGCTGGAGCCGATGTCGGTGGCGGAGTTCTACGCGCGGGTCATGGCGGCGCTGGCGGCGCTCGGCGCATCCGTGACCATCTACGCCGCCCCCAACGAGCTGCCCGAGGCGCTGCCCTTCCCCGAGGACCGGCAGCCCAGGGCCTATGACGGGCTCGCGGCCAGGCGTTTCCTGCGCGTCCTGCTGCAGGCGGACCGGGTGCTGAAGCGGTTTCGCACCGGCTTCCTGGGCAAGGCCAGCCCGGTTCACTTCTTCTGGGGCAGCTTCGACCTGGCGGTGACCCGCTTCTCCGGGCGGCCTGCGCCGCCGCACCCCGGCGGAGTTCCCCACGTGCCTCAGGAGGTGATCCGCGAGGCCTACTCGCACGAGGTCAGCAGCGCGGGGTTCTGGCCCGGCGGCCCGGCCATGCAGGAGGCGGTGTTCTATTCCTACGCCTATCCCGAGCCGCCCGGCTTCCGCGACGCCGCCGTCGGCCCGGCCGGCGCCCGTTTCGACGCCGGGCTTGGAGAGTTCCTGTTGCCCTATGACGCCGTGCGGACGGCGCGCGATCCGGACGATGCGCTGCTGCGTTTCCTGTCGACGACCTACGCCGCCGCCGCCGAGGCGGCGCGCTGGGACCGGGCCGCGCTCGAGTGCCCCTTGGGCGAACCGCTGCGTCCGCGGCCAGTCTGAGGCGTTGGCGGCGGCCCGCCGGTTGCCTGTCACGCGCCCCACCTAAGTCGCAATCCGGAAATATTATTTCGACTTCCGGCTTAGAGGATCGCTGCTTTGACACCCGAACCCGAGGCTGGCGCCGTGCGTCACGCGCTTGCTCAATACGAGCGGCCGAGCCATCGCCGCAGCATTGCGGAGATCGTCGTCTCCGGGCTCCCGTTTGCCGTGTTCTGGGGCGGGGCCTTCTTTTGCGTCCAGCGCAGCTGGTGGTGGGGGTTGTTGCTGGTCGTCCCCGCCGCGGCCTTCCTGGTGCGCCTGTTCATGATCCAGCACGACTGCGGTCACAGCGCGTTTTTCCGCACCCGGCAGGCCAATGCCTGGGTCGGGCGGGTGATCGGAATCCTGACCATGACGCCCTACGGCTACTGGCAGCGCACGCACGCCATCCATCACGCGACATCGGGCAACCTGGACCGCCGATGGCTTGGCGCCGTGGAGATGCTGACGGTCGCCGAATACCGCCGGCTGCCGCGCATCCGGCGCTGGGCCTACCGCCTCTATCGCCACCCCCTCGTCATGTTCGGACTCGGGCCGGTCTACCTGTTCATCTTCCAGCAGCGGCTTCCCATCGGCCTGATGAAGGAGAAGAAGGCTTGGCTGAGCGTCCTGGGCAACAACCTGGGGATCGCCCTGTTCGTGCTCGGCTTGACCGCCCTGGGCGGTCCGACCGCCTTCCTGCTGGTCCATCTGCCGGTCGTGGCCCTGGCCGGGGCGGTCGGCGTGTGGCTGTTCTACGTCCAGCACCAGTTCGAGGGCGCCTATTGGGCGCGCAACGGCGACTGGGCCCTTGCCGACGCGTCCCTGCGCGGCAGCTCCCACCTTGTCCTGCCCCCCGTGCTGCGCTGGTTCACGGCCAACATCGGCGCCCACCACGTGCACCACCTGGGCAGCAGGATCCCCTTCTACCGCCTGCCGCAGGTGCTCAAGGACCGGCCGGACCTGGACGCCATGGGCCGCGTGACCATCCGCCAGGCCCTGCGGGCCATCAGGCTGGGTCTTTGGGACGAGGCCTCCGGGCGCCTGGTGTCGTTCCGCCAGGCGGCCGCCCAAGCGAGCTGACCGGCTCTGCCAGCAGATCGTCCTGAATCGTCATGAGTTCGGCGGTCCGGCGCGTTAGACTGCCGCGCATGCCCGCTTCCGCCGTCCCGCCCATGCTCTCCTTGACCGCCCTGGCCAAGGCCGTTCCCGGCGGACGCATCCTGTTCCAGGGCCTGGAGCTCACCGTCGCCCCCGGCGAGTTGGTCGCCATCATGGGCGAGTCCGGCGTCGGCAAGTCCACCCTGCTCAACGTCGTCGCCGGCCTGGACCGCCCGGATTTCGGCTCGGTCACGATCGACGGCGTCTCGCTGGAATCTCTGTCGGACGACGAGCGCACCCTCGTCCGGCGCGACCGCCTCGGCTTCGTCTTCCAGGCCTTCCATATCCTGCCCCACCTGACCCTGGCCCAGAACGTCGCCCTGCCCCTGGTGCTGCAGCACGCCCCCGCCCGGCAGGCCGCCCTGCGCGCGAGCGCGATGCTGGACGCCGTCGGCCTCGAGGGGCGCGGCGGGGATTATCCGCGCCAGCTGTCGGGCGGCGAGCTGCAGCGCGTGGCCATCGCCCGCGCCCTGGTCCACCGCCCGGCCCTGATCCTGGCGGACGAGCCCACCGGCAACCTCGATCCGGAGACGGCGCAACGGGTGATGGGCCTGTTCATCGCCCAGGTCCGCGAGTCCGGCGCCGCGGCGCTGCTGGTGACCCATTCGGAGGTGGCCGCCGCCTCGGCCGACCGCATCCTGCGCCTGAACGGGAAAGGCCTGACCGACCGCCGTGGATAGTCCCCGCATCAGTGGCGCCGCGCTTCGCTGGATGATCGTCGGCGAGTGGAAGGCCTATCCGGCGCGCGTCGCGCTGGCGGCCCTGGCGATCGCCATCGGCGTGGCGCTGGGCTTCGCCGTCCACCTGATCAACACCTCGGCGCTCAGCGAATTCGACCGCGCCATCCGCACGGTCAACGGCGACGCCGACCTGCAGGTCCACGCCGCCAGCGCGCTGGGTTTCGACGAGGCCCTCTATCCCCGGCTGCAGCGCCTGCCCGTCGTGGCCGAGGCCAGCCCGGTGGTGGAGCTGCCGGCCCAGGCGGGCGAGCGCACGGCCATCACCCTGATGGGGCTCGACGTCCTGCGCGCCGGAAGGGTGACCCCCAACCTGGCCGGCAAGGCCGACGGGCCGGGCGATCCGTTCGACGAACAGGCCCTGTTCCTGTCGAGCGCCGCCCTGCGCGCCAGCGGCAGGCGCGTGGGCGACACCATCACCGTGACGGCGGGCGGCCGCCAGGCTGCCTTCACCATCGCCGGCGGCCTGCCGGGCGTGGCGGACGGACAGCGCATCGGCGTCGTCGACATCGCCGCCGCCCAGTGGCGCTTCGGCCAGCTGGGCCGGTTGCAGCGCATCGACCTGCGGCTGCGCGAGGGGGCGGACCCCGCCAGGAGCGCCGCCGCCGTGGCCGCCATCCTGCCCGTCGGCGCCGAGATCGCCAGCCGGCAGACCGAGGAGCGACGCAGCGACAGCCTGTCCCGCGCCTACCGCGTCAACCTCGACATGCTGGCCCTGATGGCGCTGCTGACGGGGGGTTTCCTTGTCTATTCGGCGCAATCGCTGTCGGTAACCCGGCGGCGGCCGCAGTTCGCGCTGCTGCGCGTGCTGGGGGTCAGCCGGCGGGCGCTGCTGGCGCAGATCCTGATCGAGGCGCTGGCGGTCGGCGGCCTCGGCGCCATCGCCGGCCTCGCCCTCGGCGTCGGCCTGGCGAGCGCCGCACTGCGCTTCCTGGGGGGCGACCTGGGCGGCGGCTATTTCAGCGGCGCGACGCCCCGCCTGGCGGCCGCGCCCGGCGCCGCGGCGACCTTCGGCGTCCTGGGCCTGGCCGCCGCCATGATCGGCAGCCTGCTGCCCGCGCGGCAGGCCGCCCTCGCCCAGCCGGCGGTGGCGCTGAAGAACCTGGGCGACGCCGTCGATCCCGCGACCTGGCCGCGCGTCTGGCCGGCCGTGGTGCTGCTGGCCTTGGGCGGCGCGGCGGCCTTCGCCCCCGCCGTCGCCGGCCTGCCAATCCTCGGCTACCTGTCCATCGCCCTGATGCTGGCCGGCGGCGTGGCGGCCATGCCGTGGCTGGCGCGCGCCCTGCTGTCGCCGCTGCAGGGCGCCGTCATCTCCAGTTCCGCCGTGAGCCTGGCAGTGCGGCGGCTGTGGGGAGCGCCGTCCCAGGCGGCGATCGCCCTTTGCGGGATCGTCGCCTCCACCAGCCTGATGATCGCCATGGCGGTGATGGTCTCCAGCTTCCGCGGCTCGGTGGAGGACTGGCTGTACCAGGTGCTGCCGGCCGACCTCTACGTCACCCTCGACAACGCCCAGTCCGGCGGCGGCTTCGACGCGGCGACGCAATCGCGGATGGCGGCGGTTCCGGGCGTCGCCTGGATCGGCTTTCTCAGGGACACGCCCCTGCGCCTGCGGCCCGACGCGCCGCCGGTGTCGCTGATCGCACGCACGGTCGTCACGGGTCCCGCGGGCGGCCTGCCCCTGCTGGGCCACAGCCTGGCCGCGCCTGCCGGGGAGACCCCGGTATGGGTGTCCGAACCCGCCGCCCGGCTCTACGGCTACCGGGCGGGCGACCGCATCACCCTGCCGCTCGGCGCCGCGGGGACGCGCGTGTTCGTCGCGGGGGTCTGG
>JAQGII010000090.1 GCA_028291305.1 Caulobacteraceae bacterium | reverse complement strand
GCGCATCGACGCCGACCTCGACGGCGCCGCCATCGACAACCAGCTGCTGGCGCTCGAGGCCCAGGCCCTGCAGAGCGGCGGCGCCCTCGGCTCCGGTTCCGGCTACCCAATGACGGTGGCCCAGGTGCAACGCTGGGCGGTGGCGGTGCGCGACCGCGGTTACGCCCTGGCGCCGGCCTCAGCCCTGATGACCCTGCGCCCCTAAAATTGATCTGCGGCGAGTCGGATTTCCGGCGGGGGGCGTTATAAGCGCGCCATGGAAGACGCCGCGCCCTCACCCGACCTGTCGCTGTACCGGCCCAACGTGGGGGTGGTGCTGTTCGACGACGAGGGCCGGGTATGGCTCGGCCGCCGCGCCAAGACCAAGGGCCCGCTCAACTGGCAGGTTCCCCCGGGCGGGGTGGACGAGGGCGAGGACCTCTACGACGCCGCCCTGCGTGAGCTGCAGGAGGAGACCGGCGTCATCACGGTGACGCCGCTCGGCCGCACCGACGACTGGGTCACCTACGACTTCCCCTCCGGCTGGAGCGGGAGCAAGGCGCAGAAGGGCTGGCGCGGCCAGAAGCAGGTCTGGTTCGCCTTCCGCTTCGAAGGGGACGAAGGCGAGATCGACCTGAAGGGGCACGAGCCGCCGGAATTCGACGCCTGGCGCTGGGCGCGGCTGGAGGAGGCGCCCGGGCTGGTGGTGCCGTTCAAGCGCGACACCTACGAACACGTCGCCCGGGCGTTCGCCGGCTTCGCGGCGCCGCCGGCGCAGAGGCGCTCGCGGCGGGGCTGGCTGGCCAAGCTGCTGGGCAGCTAGGACCTTTTTCTCAGCGCCAGCTTCACCAGCCCGTACAGCGCCACCAGCGCCCAGGCGCTCTCCATCAGCGTCGCCGACAGGTTGAACCGGTAGGCCAGCGACCACAGCACCAGCAGCGAGCCGACCAGGTTCATCAGCAGCGCCGGCAGGGCGGTCATGTCGAGCCTGGCGACCTGGCCGCCGGCATAGGCGAACAGCATCAGGGCGACGCCGACGACGCCGCCGATGTCGGGAAAGCTCATGGATATTCCGGCGTTATGACGCCTCGACCGCCTGCTCGGCCAGGATGGTCAGGCCGGCGGCGGTGACGTCGGCGAAGCCGCCTTCGATGATGAAGACGCGCTTGGCGCCTGCGTCATGGACCGTCACCGAACCCGCCTTCAGCGCCGTCATGAACGGCGCATGGCCGGCCAGGACGCCGAAGTCGCCTTCGATGCCCGGCGCGTCCACCTGGTCGACCTCGGCGGAGAACAGCTGCCGCTCGGGCGCGACCAGGGAGAAGTGGAGCTTGGCGGCCATGGCTGCTTAGGCTTCCGCCGCCATCTTTTCGGCCTTGGCGACCGCTTCCTCGATGCCGCCGACCATGTAGAAGGCCGCTTCGGGCAGGTGGTCGTATTCGCCGTCGCAGATGGCCTTGAACGAGCGGATGGTTTCCTTCAGCTCGACGAACTTGCCCGGCGAGTTGGTGAACTGCTCGGCCACGAAGAAGGGCTGCGACAGGAAGCGCTGGATCTTGCGCGCGCGGGCCACGGTCAGCTTGTCCTCTTCGGACAGCTCATCCATGCCCAGGATGGCGATGATGTCCTTCAGCGCCTTGTACTGCTGCAGGATCTCCTGGGTGCGGCGGGCGACGGTGTAGTGCTCCTCGCCGATCACCAGGGGGTCCATGATGCGCGAGGTGGAGTCGAGCGGGTCGACGGCCGGGAAGATGGCCTGGGCGGCGATGTCGCGGCTCAGCACCGTGGTCGCGTCCAGGTGGGCGAACGAGGTGGCGGGCGCGGGGTCGGTCAGGTCGTCGGCGGGCACGTAGATGGCCTGAACCGAGGTGATCGACCCCTTGTTGGTGGAGGTGATGCGCTCCTGCAGGTTGCCCATCTCGGTGGCCAGGGTGGGCTGATAGCCCACGGCCGAGGGGATGCGGCCGAGCAGCGCGGACACTTCCGAACCCGCCTGGGTGAAGCGGAAGATGTTGTCGATTAACAGCAGCACGTCCTTGCCTTCCTCGTCGCGGAAGTACTCGGCCTGCGCCAGGCCGGTCAGGGCCACGCGGGCGCGGGCGCCGGGAGGCTCGTTCATCTGGCCGTAGACGAGGGTGCAGCGGCTGCCTTCGCCGCCGCCGGCCTTGTTCACGCCGGACTCGATCATCTCATGATACAGGTCGTTGCCTTCGCGGGTGCGTTCGCCCACCCCGGCCAGCACCGAATAGCCGCCGTAGGCCTTGGCGATGTTGTTGATCAGCTCCTGCATGGTCACGGTCTTGCCCACGCCGGCGCCGCCGAACAGACCGATCTTGCCGCCCTTGGTGTAGGGGCACATCAGGTCGATGACCTTGATCCCGGTGACCAGCACTTCGGCCGAGGTCGCCTGGTCGGCGAAGGACGGGGCCTCGCGGTGGATCTGGGCGCGGTGCGGGGTGTTGATCGGGCCCGCTTCGTCGATCGGATCGCCGATCACGTTCATGATGCGGCCGAGGGTGGCCGGGCCGACCGGCACGGAGATGGCGCCGCCGGTGTCGGTGACCGGCTGGCCGCGCACCAGGCCTTCGGTGGTGTCCATGGCGATGGTGCGGACGATGTTCTCGCCCAGGTGCTGGGCCACTTCCAGCACCAGGCGGAAGGGCTCGCCGGTGCGCTGGTCGGTGTTGGTGGTCTCCAGCGCGTTGAGGATCGACGGCAGCTGGCCGACGAACTCGACGTCGACGACGGCGCCGATGATTTGGGCGATGCGGCCGGTGGCGGTCTTGATCGGGGTTTGGATGGTCATGGTCGGGACCTGTCTGTGCGTCAGAGTGCGGAAGCGCCGGAGATGATTTCAATCAGCTCCGTGGTGATCTGCGCTTGCCGTTGGCGGTTATATTTGAGGTTCAACGCGGCGATCATGTCGCCGGCGTTGCGGGTGGCGTTGTCCATGGCGCTCATCTGGCTGGCGTAGAAGCCGGCCATGTTTTCGAGCAGGGCGGCGAGCACCTGCACAGTGATGTTGCGCGGCAGCAGGGTGTCGAGGATTTCCTCTTCGCTCGGCTCGTATTCGTAGGCGGCGCCCTGCAGGTCGGGCTGGGCGGTGTCGCCGTCGACCACGGCCGGGATCAACTGGCGGGCGGTCGGGACCTGCTGCACCACCGAGCGGAAGCGGCTGTAGATCAGGGTCACCACGTCGGCGCGGCCGGCCTC
>JAQGII010000088.1 GCA_028291305.1 Caulobacteraceae bacterium | reverse complement strand
AGCAGATGTCGCTTTCCGCTTTCACGTCCGCGGAAGTGTTTATGTAGGTCACGACCGGCAGGCCGGAATATTTCTGCTTGAGCAGGCGCACATCGGCGCCGGTGATGGAGGCGGCGAGCGAACAGCCCGCCTCCATGGACGGAATCAGCACCGTCTTGTCCGGCGACAGGATCTTGGAGGTCTCGGCCATGAAGTGGACGCCCGCCTGCACGATCACCTTGGCGGAGGTAGCGGCCGCCTCGCGGGCGAGGGCGAGGGAGTCGCCCACGAAGTCGCCCACGCCATGGAAGATTTCCGGGGTCATGTAGTTGTGCGCCAGGATGACCGCGTTCCTGGCCCGCTTCAGATCGTTGATGGCGGCGATCAGCGGGGCCTGGAGGCGCCACTCGAGCGGCGTGACGCGGGTCTTCAGCTTGGCCCACAGGGGCTGGGTTGCGGCCTGCACGGCGGGCGTGAAGGCGAACTCGGCAAAACCGTCCGGCATCGACCCCTCCCTTATGCTCAATGTGAGCATTTTGGTGGTCTGAAAAAACGCCGAGGCCTCGTCGGCCTTCGGCGCACCCTTTTGCTTCAAGTGAGCAAAACTCGGCCAGATCGATATAGACCTTCGTCGGCGGCGATGGAAGGGGCGTGTGTCGTTTTTGCGAAGCGGCGTCCTGCAAAAAAACGTGTGGGCCCGCCCGCCCTATTGAAGACGCATTCCCAGGACATTTGGGCCCCGGCGCCCGCTGAACTGAGATCAAGCGGAGCCGGAGAGCGCCCAAAGCTGTGTGGCGCGATGTCGACCCGGGGGGTCAGCAGGACGAGGCCCAAGTAGGCCTGCAGCAAAGGACTCCAGTTCGCTTATGACCATGGCGACCTATCTGGCCGACGGCGCATCGCCGCTCGGGACGGACCTTCGTTTGTCATCACGTTTTCTTGGCGAGATCATCGCCGGGATACAGGTGTTGGCGGTTGGCGGCGCGGCTGTCGGAGTGCTCGTGGCCGCCGCCGGCCTGCACAAACCCCAAGCCCCCGAGCCCGCCTATCGTTCCCAGTTCGAGGCGCCGATCGCCCTGACGCCGCCGCCCGCCCCGGCGCCCGCGCCGGCGGCGGACGAGGGCTACAGCAAGCAGATGCTGCAGGACCTGCTGACCAAGGCGGGCCTGCGGCCCAACTACGACCTGCACCGCCTCAACGGCAACCAGGCGCGCAAGGTCAACGCCGCCATGCCGGCGGCCGATCCGGTTCCCGCCGCGGCCCAGCCCTTCCGTCTGTCGGTGGACACCCAGGACGGCCGCCAGGCCCTGCACTGCCTGACCCAGGCCGCCTATTTCGAGGCCGGGGGCAACGGGCCCGAGGCCGAGGCCGGCGTGGTGCAGGTGGTGCTCAACCGCGTGCGCCATCCCGACTTCCCCAAGTCGGTGTGCGGCGTCGTCTACCAGGGCGCCAAGCGGGCCACCGGCTGCCAGTTCACCTTCACCTGCGACGGCGCGTTGAAGCGGGCCCTGAACGCCGCCGCCTGGAACCAGGCGCGCCAGGTGGCCATGCGGGCGCTGGACGGCTACGTCGTGCCCCAGGTCGGCTCCGCCACCTTCTATCACGCCAACTATGTGTTCCCGTCCTGGGCCCCGGCCCTGGTCAAGCTGGCCACCGTCGGCCCTCACATCTTCTACCGTATGACCGGACCGGCCGGCGACGCGGCCGCCCTGACCGGCCGCTATGCGGGCGGCGAGCTCAAGGTCAGCCGGGCCATCCTGGCGGCCGCCGACAACCTGACGCAGAAGGTCCGCGCGCACACCTCGATGGCGCTGGCCTCCGCCGGCAAGCAGGAGCAGGAGCGCGTGCATATGCAGGTCGTGGCCGCGCCGGCTCCGGCCGGCGACGACGTCAAGCTCAACGGCGCCCAGATCATCGCCACGCCTGCTCCGGTGCTGGCCAACGCGCCGGCAGTCGCCGCGCCGCCGCGCGCGCCGATCGCCGCCGCCACGCAGGCCTCGACGCCGATGGCGGCCGCGGAACCCGCACCGCCGGCGGCTTGACCCTGCGCCCCCGGCGGAGGCCTACCAGACGCCGATGGTCTGGGAGTCGGCGTGGGTGATGGGGTGGTGGGCCTTGGCGTGGTCTTCCTCGGCCAGGAAGCGCACCGCCTCCAGGGCGGCCATGCAGCCCATGCCCGCCGCCGTGACGGCCTGGCGGTAGACGTCGTCGGTGACGTCGCCGGCGGCGTAGACGCCCTTGACCGCGGTGGCGGCCGAACCGGCCTTCACGTGCAGGTAGCCGGCCTGGTCCATCTCCAGCTGGCCCTTGAACAGCTCGGACGCCGGGGCGTGGCCGATGGCGACGAACAGGCCGTCGCACGGGATATCTTGGGTGGCTCCGGTCTTGAGGTCCTTCAGGACCACCCCGGTGACGCCCAGAGGCGTCTCGTCGCCCCGCACCTCTTCCACCGCGCTGTTCCAGATCACCTGGATCTTGGGGTGGGCGAACAGACGCTCCTGCAGAATCCGCTCGGCGCGGAACTCCTCGCGGCGGTGCACGACCGTGACCTTGGAGGCGAAGTTGGTGAGGAACAGCGCCTCCTCGACGGCGGTATTCCCCCCGCCGACGACGACGACCTCCTTGTTGCGATAGAAGAAGCCGTCGCAGGTGGCGCAGGCCGACACGCCGAAGCCCTGGAACTTCTGCTCCGACGGCAGGCCCAGCCACTTGGCCTGGGCGCCCGTGGCGATGATCAGGGTCTCGGCCAGGAACACCGCGCCGCTGTCGCAGGTCAGGCGGAACGGCCGGCTGGACAGGTCGGCGGACACCACCACGTCGTTGACCAGTTCCGTGCCGACATGCTCGGCCTGGGCGCGCATCTGGTCCATCAGCCAGGGGCCCTGGATGACGTCGGCGAAGCCCGGGTAGTTCTCCACGTCGGTGGTGATGGTCAGCTGCCCGCCCGGCTGGATGCCGGCGATCAGCACCGGCTCAAGCAGGGCCCGCGCGGCATAGATGGCGGCGGTGTAGCCGGCGGGGCCGGAGCCGACGATGGCGCAGCGGACGGGACGAGGATCGGACATAAGAGGTTCCGGCGGGCTAGAATGCTTAGCAGCTATGTAGCGATTGATTCCCTCTGGCGCGAGCGGCGGAAGCGATAGGAATCCTGATGGCGCCCGTACGCATCCTGGTGTTCCCGGACTCCGGCCCTCGCATCGGCGGCGGCCATGTGATGCGCTGCCTGACCCTGGCCCGGGCCCTGATCGCGCACGGCGCGAACTGCGCCTTCGCCGCCACCCCCGCCACCCAGGCGATCCTGCAGGCCTTCGGCGCCCCCGACATCACGATCTTCCCGCTGGTGGGCGATCCGGACGAGGCGGCGAAGGCCGCGGCGGACTGGGCCGCGTCGTTCCACGCCGACTGGGTGCTGCTGGACCACTATTTCCTGGACGCGGGACAGGAGGCGGCGCTGCGGGCCGGCCGGCGGCTGGCGGTGCTGGACGATCTGGCCGACCGGCCGCGCGAGGCGGACCTGCTGATGAACTCCGCCTACGGCTGCCGGCCGGACGCCTACGGCGCGCTCCTGCCGCCGGGCGCGGCCGTGCTTGTCGGTCCCGCCTATGCTCCCGTGCGGGTCGAATTCGCCCGCCACCGCCCCGCCGC
>JAQGII010000401.1 GCA_028291305.1 Caulobacteraceae bacterium | reverse complement strand
CGGCGCGCTGCAGGCCCAGGGCGTGGCCGCCCGCGCCGTCGCCGTCTACGAAACCCGCGCCCTGCCGGTGCAGGCCCCGGCGGGCGCGCAGGCCGTGCTGGTCCACTCGCCCAGGGCCGCCGCCGTCCTGGCGGACGCCGGTGTCGTCGGCCTGACCGCCTACTGCATCTCGCCGGCCGCCGCCGCGCCCCTGGCCGGAGCGGGTAGGCGCGTGGCCGTCGCCGCGGAGCCCACCGAGGCCAGCCTGCTGGGCCTGCTCGCGACATGAGCGACGACGACGCCGACGACGTCCCGCACAAGCCGTTGCGTCTGGGCGCCGGCTTCTGGACCGCGATCCTGTTCGGCCTCGCCTGTGTGGTCGCCGGCTACCTGTTCGCCCGCTTCGGCCCCGCGCTGCTGGCGGCGCATCCCTAGACCGGTTGCCGCCCGTCGGCGCGGGAGCCCACGCCCGTCGCCAACCGCACCGCTGCAGAACGACAACAGTATATGTTCCACGTCACGGAGAATTATGCCCAATATCTTCGCCCGTACATATGTCTGCTCGCCGACTCCGAGAGCAACTTTGTCCCACTTCTTATAATATGATCGGGAACAGTTCTTGGTCGTTTCGGTTGTGCCCCATCGGCCCACCAACCGATAGACGCAGGAGAGTTGAGTATGGCTCGCGGACACACTGGAGATACCTCCAAGCGCGGCTTTGCCGCGATGGATGAGAAGAAGCAGCGCGAGATCGCCGCCAAGGGCGGCGCAAGCGTCCCCGATGACAAGCGCAGCTTCTCCCAAGACCCGAAACTCGCCAGCGAGGCGGGCCGCAAGGGCGGAGAGGCGTCACACGGCGGCCACCGGCGCTGACGCCACCGGAGCGGGCCCCAACGCAAAGCGTTGGGGCCATTCCCTTCATTCGTCAGCCGCGCTCCGCCCGGCGAGCGCCACTTCCGCGCCGGGTTTCACCAGCCGAAAGCATATCGTTCGCGGCGCACGTCCGCGCCGCCGCGCAGGGTGCCGGTTCCTGGGACCACGCCGGCGGCGACGATGCCGGTGGACACGCCGAACGGCCCCAGGACCTGGAGCTTGTGGCCGCGGGCGGTCAGGCCGTCGCGGATGGCCTTGGGCACGCGGTCCTCGATCTCCAGCTGCCCCGGCGCGTCGCGCTTGGCGCCGAAGGAGTCATGGAAGTGGTTGGAGTTGATCCGCGGCGCTTCGATCGCGGCCTGCAGGGGCTCGTCGAAGGCCAGCACCCGCAGCAGCACGTTGCAGATCTGCTGGTCCTGGTTGTCGCCTCCGGGCGTGCCGATGGCGAGGTAGGGCTTGCCGTCCTTGAGCACCATGGCCGGCGACAGGGTCGTGCGCGGACGCTTGTGCGGCGCGATCACATTGGGGCTGGACGGATCCAGGTCGAACACCGTCATGCGGTTGCTGAGCGGGACGCCCGTGTCTCCGGCGACATAGGCCCCGCCCAGCAGCCAGCCGGAGCTGGGGGTGCAACTGAACAGGTTGCCGTGGCGGTCCACCACCTGGATGGAGGTGGTGTCGGCGGTGGGTCCGGCCTTGGCCTTCAAGACCCGAGGCACGAAGGTGGGTCCCTTGCGCTTGACCTTGGTGTCGAAGAGGTAGGGGTCGCCGTAGCGGTGTTCCAGCGACGCCATCGGACCGATCAGCTTGGCCCGCTCGGCGGCATAGGCCTTTGACAGCAGCCCTTCGGTGGGCACCTGCACGAAATCGGGATCGCCGAAGTAGGCGTTGCGGTCGTCGAAGGCCAGCTTGAGCGCCTCGGCCAGGGTGTGGAGATAGATCTCGCTGCCCGGCTTCATCGACTGGATGCCGGCCGCCTCGAGGATGTTCAGCAGCATCAGCTGCGTCGGGCCCTGGCTCCAGAAGCCGGCCTTGTACACATCGTAGCCATAGAATTTGGTGGTCTGCGGCTGCTCGATCCTGCCCTGGTAGCCGGCCAGGTCCTCGTAGCGCATCAGCCCGCCGTCCTTCTCCACGGCGGCCCCGATCCGGCGAGCGATGTCGCCTTTGTAGAAGGTGTCGCGGCCGGCCTGGATCGCCTTCACCCGGTCCTTCGTCTTGGCGAAGGTCGCCTTGTCGGCGTCGGCGATGGCCCGCATGGTCTTGGCCAGGTTGGGCTGGCGGAAATACTCGCCGGTCTGGGGGACGTGACCGCCCGGATAGTAGGTGTTGTAGGACCAGTCGCCCCACTTCTTGGTCGCCTTCTGCTGGCTGACGAACACCTGATGCAGGAACTTGTACATCACGAAGCCGTCGGCGAACTCGATGGCGGGCTGCATGACTTCGTGCAGGGACATGGTGCCGTGGGTTTGCAGCGCCCGGCACATGGAATCGAGCATCGCCGGCAGGGTGCCGCCGTTAGGCCCGTTGCCCGGAATGATGCCGGCTTCGGCGAAGACCTCGGGCCTGGCCAGGCCCGGCGCCGTGCCCTGGCCGTTGACGACCGACACCTTGCCGCTCTTGGCGTCGTAGAGGATCGTCGGAGCCTCTCCGCCGAAGCCGAAGTGCGAGATCTCGGTCACCGAGGCCGCGAACACCGCCGCCACCCCGGCATCCGTGGCGTTGCCGCCCGCCAACAGCATGCGCGTGGCCGCCGACACGGTGTAGTGGCGCCCTGCCGCGACGATGCCGAAATCGCCGACGATTTCCGGCCGGAGGGTTTCGCCGGGGTTCTCCAGACGCGTGGGTTCCAGAACCGGGGCCGTCTGGGCCTCGGACGGGGCCGCCGCGAGTCCGGAGCCCCCGAGCGCCGCGCCGCCGACGGCCAGCTTGGCCAAGGACCTGCGCGTCAAACCCTTCTCGGAAGCGGCCTGGGCATCGTGCTTTGTCATGGTCTCTCCTAACGCAGGCTCAGCGCGCCGGCGGCTACGTCCACCAGCAACCGCGCTTTCGCCTTTTCCCGTAGCGGCAAACCGACGGATTTCCGTCCGCCGCGCATCGTACCCATGACGAAAGATGTCGAAGCCCGTCGAAACGCGGCCTTTGGAAGCATGGTATTCCAAAAATTAGGCGCCCTGCCAGGCCCGCAGGTGATCATCAAAAATAGTTAGACTCAAAATGAGTCTCTCGTCGGTAATGATCCGAACAGGCGGCCGATTGGCCCGTTAATAGCCATTCCTTTTACGCATGTTTGTATAAAAACTGATAGTGCGCCGCCAAGAGCCGCATGAATCTCATAAATTTACGGGGGGATATGCCTGATGTTGGAGCGATCCGGCCGTCATGTGGATGGCTATCGCGGGGTATAGCTGGCGAATTTTAGGGGGAACTGAAACAATGACATGCTCGATCCGGATGATTGCTCTGCTCGGTACGACCGCGGTGTTGGCGGGCGCTACGTTGCGGACCGCCGCCGCCGCAGAGGCCGCGCTGCCGACGCCGCCGCCGACCAATCAGATCGAGGCCATCACCGTGGTCGGCACCCAGATCCAGGGGGCCAAGATCACCGGCGCCCTGCCCGTGGCGGTCGTCGGCCAAAAGGAAATCCAGGCGGTGGGCGCCGTCTCCGCCGGCGAACTGTTCCGGGCCCTGCCGCAGGCGGGCGACGTCAGCTTCAATGAACAGACGCTGGGCGGCACCAGCCCCAACGCGGCGCGGGGCGACGTGTCGACGGTGACCCTGCGGGGCCTGGGCCAGGGCAACACCCTGCTGCTGCTCAACGGCCGGCGGGTCGTGCAACACCCCACGTCGCAGACGGACGGCTTCTCCTCGCCGGTGTTCGGCTACAACGCCAACGCCATCCCGGTGAGCGGCCTGGAGCGGGTCGAGATCCTGCGGGACGGCGCCTCGGCGCTCTACGGCTCAGACGCCGTAGCCGGCGTGGTCAACAACGTCCTGAAGTCCAACGTCCGGGGCCTGCAGATCGACGCCCAGTACGGCGCGGCGGAAGGCACCAGCCTCCAGGAATACCAGCTCAACGCCCTGACCGGGACGTCCTTCAGCGAAGGACGGGGCAGCATCACCGTGTTCGCCGGCTACACCCAGCACAGCGACATCAAGGTCGGCGATCAGAGCTATACCGCCTCATCCGATCGCCGGCCGCTGATCGCCGACACCCCGTTCGCCAACAACGCCAGCTTCAACGGCTCCAGCACCAACTCCGCCTGGGCCTCGTTCCAGTCGCCGGTGAGCTTCGGCACGGTGCGCAGCAACGGCGTGGCCCTGACCAACGCATCGGGCGTGTTCCACATCCAGCCCTCGACAAACGCGGGGTGCGGGCTGCAGCTCGGCGGCGGGATCTGCACGGGAACCGGCAACCTCACCTCGACCACAACGGTCAACCTGAGACAGAACACCAACGCGGCCTTCCCCAACGACAGCGTCCAGCCGTCCCTGCAGCGGCTCAACCTGTTCAGCTTCCTGAATTACGAGCTGACGCCGGACATCAAGGCCTACAGCGAACTGGGTTTCTACACCGCCACGACCGACGCCTGGGGCGGCCCGTCCAGCCCCCTGTCTTCCCAGCCGATCACCATGGCGGCCAACGCCTATTGGAATCCGTTCGGGCCGGTCGGCTCGCCCAATCGCCTGCCGGGCCTGAACATCCCGGCCGGCGGCCTGCCCTTGACCCTGGTCTCCTATAGCATCGTCGACGCGGGCCCCAATGAAGACAAGGTGGTCAACGCCCAGTACCGGGCGCTGGCGGGCCTGAAGGGCCAATGGAAGGGATGGAACTGGGACAGCGCGCTGCTCTACAACGCCGCCACCGTCAACGACACCAGCACGGCCATCAGCCAAACCTTGTTCCAGCAGGCGCTGAACAAGACCACGCCGGACGCCTACAACCCCTTCAACGGCGGCAACCCGGCGACGCCCGCCATCGGCGACGCCACGCCGAACAGCGCCAGCGTCATCAACACCTTCAGGATCAAGGAGACCCGCGCCAACATGACCCAGCTGGCGCTGTGGGACTTCAAGTTGTCGCGCCCCGACCTGTTCATGCTGCCGGGGGGAGCGGTCGGGCTGGCGAGCGGGGTGGAGATCCGCAACGAAACCTACCAGGACAATCGCGACTACCACCAGGACGGCTCGCACCCCTACGTCGACTCCGTCACCGGCATCAGCTACGGCAGCGACCTGCTCGGCGCCAGCCCGTCGCCCGACGTCAAGGGACAGCGCACCGTGGAGTCGGTGTTCGGGGAAGTCGCCATTCCCGTGGTCGGTCCCGAGATGCGGATTCCCCTGATTCGCGCCATCGACCTGCAGGTCGCCGGCCGGTTCGAGAACTACAGCGACGTCGGCGCCGTGGCGAAGCCCAAGATCGCCGGCTCCTGGGACGTGATCGAGGGCGTCAGGTTCCGCGGATCCTGGTCCCAGGGCTTCCGGGCGCCCAACCTGGAGACCCTGCACAGCCCCGTGCTGCAGCGGTTCAACACCGCGGTGGACTACACCCGCTGCGAGGAGGACCTGCGCGCCCATCGCATCGCCAGCTTCTCCACCTGTACGGAAAGCTATGGGGTGCTGCGCGTCTTCGCCGGCAACCCGGCCTTGAAGCCCGAAGAGTCGGAAAGCTGGTCCTTCGGCACGGTGCTGCAACCCAAGTTCCTTCCCGCGGAGTGGGGCAACATGACCGTGACCGTGGACCGCTGGCACATCGCCCAGACCGGCGTGGTCGGCGTGTTCGACTACCAGAACGCCATCACGCTCGATTATCTGCTGCGGGTGCAGGGCAAGTCGAACCCGAACGTCGTCCGGGCGGCGGCCACCGCGGACGATATCGCGGCGGCGGCCGGCACCGGCCTGGCCCCCGTCGGCCAGGTGATCACCGTCAATGGCCTGTACACCAACCTGTTGCCCCGCGTGGTCGAAGGCGTGGACATCGGCGTCAGCTACCGCCTGCGGCCGACGCCGGTCGGGGATTTCGCCTTCGACTTCAACTACGCCAAGCTGACCAAATTCTTCCAGAGCCCGTCGGCGGACCAGCAGACGCTGCTGTCGGCGCAGGCGGCAGGGGTCATCAACAAGTCCATCACCGTGGGCGGCGCCGCGAGCCAGATCGGCGCGGCCGGCAACCCTTCGGACAAATGGTCGGCGACCTTGACCTGGAACTACGGACCGGCCGAGGTCGGTCTCTACACCCAGTACACCGCGCCGATCTACGACACCGGCGTCGTCGACTCGGTGGGCGACACCTGGCTGATCCAGTCGCAGCTGACGGGCAACGCCTACGGCCAGTGGACCTTCAACCGGGACAAGTCCGACCGGACGTCGTTCCGATTGGGCGTGCGCAACGTGGCCGACGCCAAGCCGCCCCTGTCTTCCGGGGGCTATCTCGGCAGCGTCTACGCGCCGCAGGGCCGCTACTGGTATGTCAGCGTGCACAAGGCGTTCTAGCCGGCGGCATCGACGGAAAGGTCCTGGCGGGGTCCTCCCGCCGGGACTTTTCCGCATGGGCCGTGGCCCTGTGGACCGGACGGCCAAGGCCCACGCGAAACTTCGCGGGGCATCGGATCATTTACGGATAGCCGCCAAAAAAAAGAGCCGCCCCGAAGGGCGGCCCAAGTCATAGGGAGGAAACGCCCAGGATGGGCAGGGGGTTAACTGGGCTTGCCGCCGCCCCGGTTCAACCCCCCTCGCCGCAAAATCCGGCCTCCGGGCGATTTTTGCTGAAATGGGCGGCAGATGACGCGGGTCGTGCGTCGGAGACGACCGTCCCGAGTGGCCAGGACCTGCTGTGATCCGGAGTCCTCCCGGCCGACACGCTTCGCTGCAATTGGAAACATCCCGGCCGCAAATCGGCCGCGGTGGAACTCCAGCGTCCTTGAGCCACCTCATCCGCGTGGTGCGGCGTAACAGTACCTCGATGCTTCCAGGTGAGTGCGATGGGTAAACGTCTGGGCGCTTTGGTTGTCGTCCTGCTCATGGTCGGCATGGCGGCGCATGCTCAATCCCGCGGAGGCGGAGGCGGCGGTGGCGGTGGCGGTGGCGGGCGGCGCGGCGGTGGCGGCTCCCCCAGCCCGGCTCCATCCCCCACCGCAAGTCCCACGACGCCCGCGCCCAAGCCGGCGCAGGCCAACAAGGTCGATATCATCGGGGTCGTCAAAGCGATCGGCCCCGCCGAGGACCGCATCACCATCGCCTACGACGCGGTGGAGGCCCTGAACTGGCCTGCGGGAACGAACTCCTTCGTGGTCGCCAAAACCGACCTGCTCAAAAGCATCACCCCGGGCGAGAAGGTCCGGTTCAGGCTCGACAGCCAGCAGATCTCCTACCTTGCCGCTCTCTAGGCGCGCCCGGCCGGTCACAGAATGCTCGAGACCGCGTCGCGGCCGACCGAGCGACTAGAACAACTTCACCATCGGAACGACGCCCTTATCGGTGTCCGCCGCGTGGCCCAGGTATTGCGAGATGCCGAAGGCGTCCTCGACCGTCCGCAGCAGCGAATAGTGATTGTAGGCGGTGTCGTCGCGGACGCCGCGCGGGCCGTGGTTGGTGATGACGATGGTCGGGATGTGGCCGCCGCCGAAATTCGAGGGCGCCTCGGGGGTCACCGCGCAGCACCCCTCCCGGGTCTTGCCGGCGCCTTCGTCGAAGGTGATCACGATGGCGAAGTTGTCGCCCGAGCGCCAGGCGGCGGTGGCCTGGATCTTGTCAACCAGATCGCCGACGACGCGATCGCCCCGGCGGATCAGGGCCTCCGGGTCGGCGCTGTCGCAGCCGGGCGGCAGGTTCGGGCCATGGATGCCGTGCATCTCGTTGCACTGGTTGGGGACGACCAGGGCGAAGCTCGGCAGGCGGTTGGACGCCAGGTCGGCGCCGAGTTGATCGAAGCCGACGATATGCTCCGCCCGCCGCGGATCATGCTGGACCGAGGCGAAGTTCAGGAAGCCGGAGTGCTTGGAGGCGTAGTAGGCGTTCTTGCCCGTGGGGTCGGGATAGGCCGGGTCCCCGGCGGTGACGGCCAGCGAGCCCGCCGAGGGCAGGTTTTCGTAGTAGCCCTTCCAGGTGCGGCCGACGGCCTCCAGCTGATGGCCCAGATGCTCCGTCGTCGCCGTATGGTCGGCATAACCCTCGGCCGCAGCGCCGTGGCAGGCCGGGTCCGTCATCCCGGCGTGGCAATAGAAGCCGTCGTCGTCGTGGATGCCGAAGGTGTCGCCGCCGAGCAGCGCGACATAGTTGGCCTCGCTCGGATGAACCTCGCCGAAGAATTGGGTCGCCTCGCCATATTTCGCGGCCAGCCCCGCGATGCGGGGGGCCGTCGCCGGATCCATGATCTGGGCGTAGTTCTTGTTCTCTTCGACGATAACGATGACGTGCGCGTATTTCGGCACGGCGCGGTCGGCCTGGGTCACCGTCTGGGACCACGCCCCCGCGGGGGCGCCCACGGCGGCGACGGCGGCGATAGTCCAAAGCAATTGTCGCAACATGTTCAGATCCATAATTTACCGAGGCCGCCCACCTGCGGCGGTTTTTTGTCGAAAGCTCGTCCACGGACGACCCTGGGCGCGCGACACGCTAGTCTGCCGGGACGCCTGGGGCGGCGCTTCTAGAGGTGAATCTTCACCCCCAACTCATAGGTCGCGTCATAGAATTCGCGCTGGATTGGGCGGTTTGAACTGCCCTCGTAGTAGCGAAGCGGCGCGTTGGTCAGGTTCTTCGCGTTGAAATACACGGTCAAAGTCGGATTGACTTTGTAGCTGGAGGTGAAGTCCAGCGTCAGGCGGTCATCCTGGATGGTGTCCAGCGAGCGGTCTCCGCCAAGGCCAAACAGGCTGTGGCCGACGTACTGGGCGGCGATGCGGGTCTCCAGCCCATGGGCTTCGTAGAAGCCGGCCAGGTTCCAGGTCGTCGCCGACGTCCCGGGGAGCGGGCCGCTCTGCGCCTGCCCGCTCAGGGACTGGGCGGCGGTGTATTCGACCATGTGCGAATCGACCAGGGTGGCGTTCGCCTCGACGCCCAGCCCGTTCAGCGGCCCGGGCAGGAAGGTAAACTGCTGGTGATAGGCCGCCTCGATCCCGCGGGCATAGGCCGTGGGGATGTTCAGGTAGGTGGTCACATTGGCGAGTTGGCCCGGCGCCAGCGGATCCATCACGCCGTTCTGGATGCGCGGCGCGATATAGTTGGTGAATTCCTTATCGAAGAGACCGAATTGGACGATGCCTCCGTTGGGCAGGTAGTCCTCCAGCGACAGATCGAAGTTGTTGCCGAGCGTAGGCTTCAGGGCCGGATTGCCGCGGGTGATGAGCACCGGGCTCTGCGAGAGATCGACTGTGGCGGCGGTCGAGTTCTGCCTGAAACCGGGGCGCGCGATGCCCGTCGAATAGGTGGCGCGCAGGAGCATGTCCGGAGTGAAGCTGTAGCGAAGCTGCACCGTCGGGAACGCGTTGACGTAATCGTTGGTGCGCGTTTGGAAGGTGTTGGCGGTGTTCGTCTGGACGTAGCCGCCGTAGTTCGCGTTGGTCGCCTCGACGCGCACCCCGGTCAGGAGACCCCATTTGCCGAACTCGGTCATGTACTGGGCGTACGCGGCGTAGATATCTTCCTTGGCGGTGAAGTAGCCGGCGGAATTGAACACCGGGGAGATGGCCCCGGCCGCCCCGCTGTTGATCAAATTCTGGACAGCATCCGCGTTGATCTGAGGCCCGTTCGTATAATGCCCGTTGTAGTAGGACAGCGCCGGGCCGGACATGGCGTCCAGGGAAACAGCCTGCGGTTTGTATGCTTCCTTATAGGGCGTCGAGACCTTGTCCCGCAGGCGGACCTGCGCGCCGATCTTCAAATGGCCGCTGTCGTTGAGGAAGCGGGCGGGGAAGGAGGCGTTCGCCGCGTAGGAGTACTCCTCATCGACGTCATAGGTTTGACCGTTGGTAAGGGCGCTCAGCTTGTACAGCGACGCATTGTTCAGGTTGGTTCCGGCCGGCAGGGTGAAGGCCGGGTAGGTCGCCGACGACACGTTGTCGTAGGTGAGCGGCGTATTCTTCGGCCCCGAGAAGGTCGCGCCGATGTTCTGCGACATGTCGTAGGTCGCGCGGCTATAGGCGGCATGGTAATCGAGGTCCAGATCGCCGAACCGGTCCTTGCCGCCGATGACATAGATCGAGTTACGATGGGTCTCGCTCTCATCGGTGAGCGTGATCGTCGGCGTGGTTGTGACCAGATAGCCGTTCTTGTTGTTGGGGTCGGTCGGGATTTGGCCCTGCGGCCCTTCAACCGAGCTCATGCCCTTGTACAGAAGGAAGTTCTTCTTGACCGACTCCGTGTAGCCGGCGATGTCCGCACGGATATAGTAGGTGTGGTCGTCGTTCGGCTGGAATTCGAAATCCCCGCCATAACCAAAGCGCACGCGATGGTAATCGTAGCGCCGCAGGTCGTATTGCGAAATGGCGTTGCTCGGGGCCATGCCGTCGTCGACATAGCTCGCCTCCAGGTCGTCAACCGCTCGCCGGTCTTGCTTGGTCGAGGCGCTGAACACGAAGGAAAATGGCGTCGGATTGGAAATGAAGCCGGCTCCCGGCGGCAGGTCCGACGTCGCCCCCTTCTGGACGATCAGACCCTTGTCGCCGAAGCCGAACCGGGCGCCGGCGGCGATCTCGGCGTTGAACGGGCCGCTCTGATGATGCAGCGGCTCGTAGCCCTCGCCAAGGGTGATGTCGAGGAAGGGCTTCCTGATGTTGGCCGCCGTCCGGGGCGACAGCTCCACCGACCCGCCCAGCCCCTCGGCGTCATGGTCCGGCAGGCCGGTCAGGGTCACGATGACGCCGTCGATGGCGCCGGTCGGGATCGTATCGAACTCGACCGCGCGGCCGCCGCCGCCCGCGTAGGTGCCGCCGGGGTTGGTGTTGAGCAGGGGCACGCCGCCATAGGTGGCGCCGTTCAGATTGGCGTCGATGCCGCGGATCTGCACGAAGCGGCCTTCACCCGTGTCGCTCGACAGCGAGACGCCCGGCAGGCGGCCCAGGGCCTCGGCGGCATTGAAGTCGGGATATTTGGCGATGGTCTCGGCCGACTGCACCTCGATCAGGTTCGGCGCCTGAATCTGCACCGCCCGCGCCCTGACCTCCTCGCGCGGCGCGGCGGTCACGACGACCTCGTCAACCGCGCCGCCCGCCTGGGCCTCCGCCGCATGGGCGCCCCCGGCCACGACCAAAAGACTGGTGGTCGCCAGCAGCGCAGCGAGCGCGCGCCCATGGGCTCCTGCGGCCATTGGGGCGCGACCGGCCGACGCAAACAGCGGCTGGGTGATGCTGGCCCTTAAAGCCCGGCTTTGGTTGTTCGACATGGCGGTCCCCTTGAACACGGTCGCCGCCGACCTCCGGGCGCCAGGCCGTCCAGACCCGCGAGGTTTTGACCGGCGCGTGCCGGATCCTCAGTGGGCTTGGCCGAGTGGTGCGGGGCTGAAATGCGACCTCACCGGGGCTCTAGTTGCTCAAATCCAGCCTCTTCAAGTGAAGCTTTTGTGTCGGACAATGTTACGGAATTGTGTCCTTGGTGAAGGCCGGAATTTGGCAATATTAAATAATTTTAATGTGGAAATGTCTGGCATGTTTTTACGATTGGTGCGCGTCTCACTTTTCACGATGCCCAATGATGTCATGAATAGTTGTTCGAAGTCCTATTTGACAGCAGCCAGAGCCTGACGTCTTCGACTGGCCGCCCTCAGCCAGCCTACGCTGTATGGCGCAGCGGATACATAACCCGGGTGATCGGATCCATGGGGTAGGGGCCGAACGAGACGGTGTCGGCCACGACGATCGCCTTGGGGTCGGGCGGGACGAAGGCGGGCCAGACGGCGCCGCCCGAGCCCCGGGGAACGCCGGTCTTGGCAAATTCGACATAGACATGCTGCAGCTCGCGGGAGATGCGCCGGTCGGTCTCGTCGTATTCGCGGTCGATCAGATTGCCGAACACGTAGTAGACGTCCGATCCGTGGAAGACGAGCCGGTCGTTCTTGGCCGAGCCGGGGCACAGGCGGGCGAAGCGGTAATAGTAGACCCGCCGCCCCTCCTTGGAAAACCGCCGCAGACTGGCGTATTGCGCCTCCCACCAGACGATGTCCGTGAACAGATGATCCAGCTTCTGCAGGGGGCTGCCCCCCTCCGCGTCGAGGATCGCCATCACCTCGCCGGCCTTGGGCCCGGTCAGCTTCTTGGCGTAGGCCTCGACGATCTCCGGCGTATAGGTCCTGGCCGGATCGACGAAGTAGCGCGCCTCGTTCTGGCAGGAGGCGAACATCGCCGGCATGTCCGCTGCCCAGGCCGGATAGCGGTCGTCCAGGATGACCTTGCCGTCGGGAGCCGGCATCCACGCCAGATCGTACGGCGTGCGCGCGCCGGCGGCGACGATGCCCGACAGCGGCCGCGCGGCGTCGGCCACCCGCTCGGCGGGGATGGCGCGCAGGGTTTCGACATCGGTCGTCCCCAGGGCCTCGAACAGTTTTTGCGTGGCGGCGCGCGAGCGGGCGCCGTCGTAGGACGGGGTGGCCGCCGGGGCGTCGCCGCCGCCGCTCTGCATCACGCAGCGATGGAACAGGCCCTTGGCCTGGGGAGATTGCAGCAGCAGGCGAATATCCACCGCGCCCGCCGAATAGCCGAACACCAGCACCCGCGAAGGGTCGCCGCCGAAGGCCTCGATGTTTTCCTGCACCCAGCGCAGGGCGGCGATCTGGTCGAGGATGCCGAAATTGGCTCCCAGGACCGGGTCGTTGGCGAAGCCGAACGCGCCGAGGCGGTAATTGGCGGCCACCACGGTGACGCCGAGCTTGGCCAGGTTGGAGCCGTCGGTGAACGCCTCCGACGCGGCCCCGCCGATGTTGCCCCCGCCGTGGATCCAGACCATCACCGGCTGGCGCGCGGTCTCGGATCGGCTGGTGGTCCATACGTTCAGATAGAGGCAGTCCTCGGACATGCCGCTGGTGCGGTAGGCCGGCGTGATCTGCGCCTGCAGGGCGGCCGGGCCGAACGTCTTGGCCGGGCGCACGCCGGCCCAGGCGGGCATCGGCTGGGGAGCGCTCCAGCGCAGCGCGCCCACCGGCGGCCGGGCGAAGGGCACGCCGAGGAACTTGCTGACGCCGTCTTCCTCAAAGCCCTCCAGGCTGCCTTGGCGGGTCTTCACTGTCAGGCCGAGGCCAGCAGCGCGGGCG
>JAQGII010000356.1 GCA_028291305.1 Caulobacteraceae bacterium | reverse complement strand
CCGTAGGTGGCCGAGGCGGTCGTCACCAGCCGGTTGCCCAGCCAATTGACCCGGGTCGCGATGATGGTGCTGCTGCGCCCGCCCTTGGCGGAATTATCGCTCATCTAGCTCTCGCTCTAACACCGGCGCTTCGCTTCGAAACGAAACGCCCGCCTTCTTGTTACCCTCTGTTGAGCTGTCATCCCAGTAGATATTGCCCAAGCGCAACACGGAAAATCTGCTCACAGAATCGTGGTCGGGGCGCCGGACGCCCCTGGGGTCGAACCGCATTCAACGCAGCGGCAGGGAAAAGATGAATCGGGCGCCCGCAGGAGCCGCCGGATCCAGGGCGATATCGCCGCCGTGGCCGCGCGCCAGGTTGCGGGCGATGGCCAGGCCCAGCCCCACCCCGCCGGTCTCGCGGTTGCGCGAGGGCTCAACCCGGCGGAAGGGCTCGAACACGGCCTCCCGCATCGCTTCCGGCACACCGGGGCCGTCGTCCTCGACGATCGCCAAGGCCAGGTCGCCGCACAGCTCCAGCCTGACCCGGGCGTGGCCGGCGAACTTGATGGCGTTGTCCAGCAGGTTGGACAGGATGCGCCGCACCGCCGCCAGGTTGGCCTCCACCGTCAGCTTGTCGGGGCCCTCGAAACGGACGTCGGCCCCGGAGTCGGCCAGATCGTCCACCAGGCTCTGGGCCAGGGCCGACAGGTCGAACCTGCGCCGTTGGGCGTTGGGCAGGGCGTCTCGGGTGAAGGTCAGCAGCTGACCGATCAGTTCGTCCATCTGCTCGATGTCCTGGGCGATGGCTTCGCGCGTCTCGGGCTCAAGCTCGGCGATGCGGAAGCGCACCCGCGCCAGCGGGGTGCGCAGGTCGTGCGAAACGGCCGCCATCATCATCGTCCGGTCGGTCACCAGCCGCTGGATGCGGGCCTGCATCCGGTTGAAGGCGCCGATCGCCTGGCGCAGTTCGTGCGGCCCCTCCTCGAGCAGCAGCGGCGCATCTGGATTGCGCCCGAACCGGTCGGCGCCCTCGGCGAAGTGGCGGATGCGCAGGGCGGTGCGACTGGCCAGCCACAGGGCGGGGAGCAGCAGGGCCGCCAGGGTCAGGGCGAAAGTCAGCCCCACCTGCCGCAGCCACAGGGCGTCGGCGGAGGCGACCGGGCTGCGGGCGATCAGCCAGCGCTCGCCCACCTTGACCGCCAGGGCGCGCCGCCCGCGCAGGAAATTGAAGTCGCCCCGGCGAAAGCTTGGCTCCCTGCCCGGGGGCCGGCCGAGCGCCTCATCCAGGCTGCGGCGCATGATCGGCGGCGGCTGACCCGCCGGCGGGGCGAAGCGCTCGTCGGCAGCCGGGCCGGCATCCGCATCGGGGCCCCCGCCAGGTCCCCGTCGTTCGCCGCGCAGCAATCCGTGCGCGCCGCCCTGCGGGCCCGGCTCGAAGATCCGCACCGACTCGTCGGGCAGGTTCAGCCGGATGGCCACCACCTGGGCCAGCCGGCGCGAGAAGGGATCGTTCAGCGCCACCGGGGGCTCGTCCCTCACCGAGAAGGTCAGCCGGTGGTCGCTCGCCGCCCGCGCTTCGCGCTCGGCGTCCCCGTCCGGCCGGGCGCCGACCTGCTTGAGGGCCTCGCGGACACGCTCCAGGGCCTGGTCCATCGGCACGAGCGCCGGCGGCCGGGGCGGCAGGGTCAGCAGCACCACCAGGCCGGCGAGCTGGGCCGCCATGATCGATACCGCCGCCAGGGCGAGGATCTGATGGCTGAGGGTCCAGCGCCACGTCCAGCGCCACCGGGGCATGCGCATGCGGCCGGTCTCAGACCCGCCGGACGGCGGCGACGAAGATGTAGCCTTCGTTGCGCACGGTGCGGAACAGGTTGCCCGCCTCGCCGTAGGTCGAGGTCAGCTTGCGGCGCAGGCGGCTGAGCTGCAGGTCGACCGCCCGGTCGAAGGCGAAACTGGAGCGTCCGCGCACAAGGCTGAGCACCCGGTCGCGGTCGAGCACTTCGCGGGGATGTTCGACGAAGGTGCGCAACAGGGCGAACTCGCCCCCGGTCAGCGGCACGATTACCCCGTCCGGCGTCTGCAGCTCGCGGGCCCAGATCGACAGGGTCCAGCCGGCGAATTCGTAGCCCAGGTGGGGCGGCGTCGGATCGGCCTGCTGCACCGTCACGGAGCGGCGCAGCAGGGCGCGGATGCGGGCCAGAAGTTCGCGCGGATTGGCGGGTTTGGGCAGGTAGTCGTCCGCTCCCAGCTCCAGCCCGACGATCCGGTCGGTGTCCTCGGCCGCCGCCGAGAGCATGATCACCGCCGGGCGCGCCTCGCTGCTGCCGGTCAGGCGCCGGCAGATGCTGAGGCCGTCTTCGCCCGGCAGCATCACGTCCAGGATCACCACGTCCACCGGGTGGCGCGCCAGCAGGGCGTCCGCGCTTTGCCCGTCGGCGGCGCACAGAACGTCCAGCCCATGCCGTTCCAAGAATCCGGCGACGAGCTGTCGTAGCTTCTCATCGTCGTCCACAAGCAGTACGGTGGCCACGCGCTTGGGCTCGGCCGGCCGGTCCGAGGCGCTTTCCTTGGCGAGTATCACATCAAAATCCACGGCTGAGCCCCCCCGCCGCCCAGAAACGACATTGGCGGTGTCATTGCCGCAGCGTGATTGCGGCAAATGTCGCCTATTGACCAAAGTGTGTCCCGTTCGCGGATACATTTCAGGATGGAAGCAATTGGACACACTCTGTATTAAAGTCGAAAGCCCGCAGACACCCGCCGCCCCTAAAACCCGGGCATCTTCAAGGGGCTGGCTGATGCGTAAACGGTTGATGGCTGCGGCGGCGATTGCGCCGTTTACCCTGGTTGGCCTGCAGCCAGCCCTGGCCCAGACAACGATTTCAAACACGCAATCGGCGCCGCAATCGACGTCCTCCACCGGCGACCTGACCATCGCCACCGGCGGCACGCTGCAGCCCACGGTGAGCGGCGCGGCGATCACGCTCAACAGCAACAACAGCGTCACCAACGCCGGCTCCATCACCACCAACAACGTGGACAACGTCACCGGCATCCTGGTCCAGGGCGGATTCAGCGGCACGGTGTTGAACGCGGGTGCGATCACCCTCACCGAAAGCTACACGCCCACCGACAGCGTCAACGCCGACGGCGTCGCCGAAGCCCCCTTTGCCCAGGGCACCACCCGCTACGGCATCCGACTGCTCGGGCCGTTCACGGGCTCGGTGTCCAACAGCGGGAGCATCAGTATCCAGGGCAACAACTCGGTCGCGATCGCCATCGACGGCGGCCTGGCAGGATCGCTCGTCTCAACGGGCGGGATCAGCGTCTCCGGCGACAACAGCCTGGGCATCCGCACGGCCGGCGAAATCACCGGCGGCGTGCAGATCAGCGGGGCCGTCAGCGTGCGGGGCGTGAACGCCATCGGCGTGCAGACCAACGGGCAGATCGACGGCGCACTGACCTTCTACACCTCGGTCACCTCCACCGGCTACGCCACGACGACCCGCACCACCGGCACCACGACCCTGCAGAAGATCGAGGCGACCCCGACCGACGTCCAGCAGGGCGGCGTGGCGGTGCAGGTCAAGGGCAGCGTGCTTCAGGGCATCTTCCTAGGCGCGCCTCCCATCGGCACCTTGGTCGGGTCGACCGACGACCTGGACGGGGACGGCATCGCCGACGGCGTCGAGGGCACCGCGGTC
>JAQGII010000348.1 GCA_028291305.1 Caulobacteraceae bacterium | reverse complement strand
ACCGGCCGCAAGCTGAGCTACGGCCAGCTGGCCGAGAAGGCGGCCGGCATCCCCGCGCCGGACGTCAAGACGGTCACGCTCAAGGACCCCAAGGACTTCAAGATCGTCGGCAATTCGGTGCGCGGCTACGACAGCCCCAGGATCGTCAAGGGCGAGCCGATCTTCGGCATCGACGTGACGCGGCCGGGCATGTTGTACGCGGTGTTCGTCAAATGCCCGGTCTACGGCGGCAAGGTGAAGTCGGCCAAGCTCGACGCCGTGCTCGCCCATCCGGGGGTGAAGAAGGCCTTCGTCGTCCAGGGCAACAACGAGTTCAACGGCCTCGCTTCTGGCGTGGCCATCGTCGCCGACAGCTGGTGGCGGGCCAAGACGGCGCGCGACAAGCTCCAGGTCGAATGGGACGAGGGCCCGGTCGCCGAACGCTCCAGCGCCAGGTTCGCGCAGGACGCGGCCAAGGCCGGCCCCGGCCCCGGGCAGAAGACGATCCGCAAGGACGGCGACGCCGACGCGGCCCTGGCCAAGGCGGCCAAGGTGCTGGAAGCCGCCTACAGCTATCCCTTCCTGTCGCACTCCAACCTTGAGCCGCAGAACTGCACGGCCGAGGTCAGGGACGGCAAGGTCGAGATCTGGGCCCCGACCCAGAACCCGCAGCCGGGCCGCGACATCGTCGCCAAGCTGCTGGGCGTGCCCGGATCGGACATCAAGATCCACATGGTCCGCTGCGGCGGCGGCTTCGGCCGGCGGCTGCAGAACGACTACATGGCCGAGGCGGCGTGGATCGCGCGCGAGACCGGCGCGCCGGTCAAGCTGCTGTGGCAACGCGAGGACGACATCGCCCACGACTTCTACCGCCCCGGCGGCTTCCACCACCTGAAGGCCGGGCTGGACGACAAGGGCCGCATCGTCGGCTGGAAGAACCATTTCGTCAGCTTTGCCGACCGCGACGATCCCGCCAAGTTCGCCAGCGCGGCCGAGATCACCGCCTTCGAGCTGCCCGCGCGGCTGCTGCCGGACCTGACGGTGGAGGCGACGCTGATGCCGCTGGGCATCCCCACCGGCCCGATGCGGGCGCCGCGCAGCAACGCCCTGTGCTTCGTGCAACAGTCCTTCATCGACGAGCTGGCCCACGCGGCGGGGCGCGATCCGCTGGAGGTGCATCTGGAGCTGCTGGGCGCCCCGCGCGTGCTGGGCTCCACGCCGCAGGACCTGTTCGACACCGGCCGCATGCGCGGCGTGCTGGAGCTGGCGGCCAGGACGGCGGGCTGGGGCAAGACCCAACTGCCCCCGCGCACCGGCATGGGCATCGCCTGCTACTACAGCCACCGCGGCTATTTCGCCGAGGTGGTGCGGGCCAGCGTTTCGGACGCCGGAGCGGTCAAGGTCGAGAAGGTGTGGGTGGCCGGCGACATCGGCAGCCAGATAATCAATCCCACCGGCGCCCTGAACCAGGCGCAGGGCTCGGTGATCGACGGCGTCAGCCAGGCCCTGGCCCTGGCCGTGACCTTCGACAAGGGCCAGGCGGTGCAGACCAACTTCCACGAATACCCGCTGATCCGCATGCCGGCCGTGCCGGAGGTCGAGGTGGTGTTCCTCAAGACCGACAACCCGCCGACCGGCCTGGGCGAACCGGCCCTGCCGCCGGTGATCCCGGCCCTGTGCAACGCCATCTTCGCCGCGACCGGCAAACGCATCCGCTCGCTGCCCATCGACGCGCGGCAGCTGAAGGCCTGAACCGGACCGGCGTCGCGGGTCAGATCAACACGACGCGGCTGTCGGCCGCGGCGATGCGTTCGATGCGCCGGCGCACCTGCATGGCTACGGCGTCCGCGGCGAACGTGACCTCTTTCCTGGCGTCCGCGACGCGGTCGAGACTCAGTTCGATCGCTTCGAGGAGAGCGATGTCCTCACGCATGACCTTGGCGTTGTGCTCGACGAGGAAGGTGGACAGCTCTGCGATGTCGAGAGCGAAGTTGCGGGTCACCGCGTTGAAATAGTGCGTGGTCGTCGGCGTCTGCGGCGTGAGTCCGTGGACGAAGTTCATGCATCCCAGGGCGCGCGGCGCCCCTCCCGCCGCGTCGGTGCTGAAGGTGCGGGACCCCACGGCGTCGATCAGCGAGACGCCGAGGAGTTCGACGTGCAGATGCGCGGCGACATAGTCCCCGGCGTCGGGAAACAGCGCCCTGACGCTGTCGTCGGTCGCCCTGGCCGCCATCCTGTGCACCACGCAGAAACGATCTCGGGTGTCGAACACCTCGTCCTGGTGCGGATCGGAACGCGACTCCGGTCCGCCGAGGGTCTGCGGATGCACGAAATTGATGTGCGACTGATCGAACAGGTTTTCCAGGATGATCTGGGCGCGGGCGTTGACGAGCACCGGACCGCCGTAGTCCGCGCGCCAGCCGGCGGCGCCGAGACCGAGCGAGTCTTGATCGGGCAGCAGCAGCGCATCCGCCAGGTCGGCGTCCCCGGGCCAGATCCAGATGCAGGGGCCCCGCTCGATGACAGGATAGGCGCGCAGTCGCAGGGTCGGCGGCGTCCGCGGCTGCGACGGGACGAGGGTGCAGCGCCCCGACCGGTCGAAGGCGGCGCCGTGGTAGGGGCATTGGATGGCGTCCTCGACCACCCGGCCCTTGGCCAGCGGCGCCCAGCGATGCGGACAGATTCCGGACAGGGCGGCGACGTCGCCGGACGAAGTTCGATAGAAGACCACGTCCTCGCCGAGGATGGTCCGCCCGAGCGGTTCCGGTCCGACCTCTGCGCTCCAGGCGCCGATGTACCACTGGTTGCGGGCAAAGCGGTGGGGGCCGGCAAAGGGATAGTGCGACATGCGCCTTCGCGCAGCCTGCGCTGCGCCTCCGCGATTGGAGCCCGACGGGGCCCTTGCGCCGACGATCCTCGGAGGAGTCGGGCGCGGCGACGGTGTCGCTTCGTGTCGTTTTGGGGCGTGCGGCGCCAGCCCCCTCTGCCGCCGGCGGAGGCAGAGGGACGCTCTACCCCCGGGCCTGCTTGGGGCCCTCTGAGAAGGCCTCTAGGGTCGAGACTCATTGGGCCCACCAGATGACGATGGCGGCGATGCAAACGGCGCTGGCGAAGGTTGTTGCGAGCTTGTCGTAGCGGGTGGCGATGCGTCGCCAGTCCTTGAGCCTGCAGAACATGCGCTCGACGAGGTTGCGTTGCTTGTAGGCCTGCGGGTCGAAGGGCTGGATGCGTTTGCGGGTCGGGTTGTTGGGGATGACGGGCGTCGTGCCCCGCTCGATCAGGAACCGGCGCAGCTTGTCGGCGTCATAGGCGGTGTCGGCCAGGCACAGGCGGGCGTTAGGCAGGGGTTCGAGCAGCGTCCTGGCGAGCGGAGCGTCGCCGCGTTGCCCGGCGGTTATTTCGAAGGCGATGAGGCGTCCTTTGCCATCGACGACAGCGTGGATCTTGGTCGTGCGGCCGCCGCGCGAGCGCCCGATCGCCTGGATTTCGGCCCCCCTTTTCCACCCCCCGCCGAGCGATGGGCCTTGGCGCTGGTGGAGTCGATCATCTGGATGTCGTCGGGACTGAGCTCGACCAGAGCCGCGAACAGCCGGCGCCAGACGCCCTTGATCGTCCAACGCCGAAAGCGATTGTAGACCGTCGTCGGCGGACCATAGACCGCCGGGCAGTCCTGCCAGCGGCAGCCGACCTTCAGTACGTGGATGATGCCGCTGATCACTCGCCGGTCATCCACCCGATGCGCGCCCGACTGGTTTTTCGGCAGCAACGGATCGATCGCCGCCCATTGCCGGTCCGACAACCAAAACTCTCCAGCCATGATCCAACCTCCGTTCAGGAGATTGAATCACAACAAGGACACGTCACTCAATAGGTTGATCAGGTTCAGACCCTAGAGCACGTCAGGCGAAAGTGGATACCGGTTTCGCCGCCCGACGTGCTCTAACGCTATGATTTAGAGCCTTTTTATCCGGTTCAAATGATTCCATTTGAACCGGAAAGGCTCTAAGGGCTCGGCCTTCGGGCTAGACGCCCTTGGCCGTCGCCACGATGCCGCACAGCCGCTTGGCGGCGGCCTGGTTGTCGGCGACGGCGCACCATTGCCTGGCCGCGTCGTGGGCGTCCGCGCCGTTGAACACGATGTTGGTCGCCAGCCCCAGGATGGCGGCCAGCCTGGCCTGGTCGGGCTTCAGGGCGAACAGGTCGGCGGCGTTGAAGTCCAGGGCGTAGAGCGGCAGGTGCGCCTGCTCCTTGCCGGTCCTGTCCTTGCCCTTGGTCGCCACCAGCACCCGCACCAGGGCGACGGCGTCGGAATCCTCGCTGACCCCGGCCTGCAGGGCTCGCGCGATCTCGCGGATCAGGACGCCGGACTGGTCGACCAGCGCCACCGGCTTGCCGGGATTGGCCACGCTGGCCTCGATGGTCAGGCGATTCAGTTCCGGCAGGGCCCGTTCGACGACGATGTCCGGGACGGTCACCGCATTGAGCATCGAGGGGCCCTGGTTGGGCGCGCGATGCGGTCGCGGCGAAGCCGCCGGCGGGGCGGCGGGCGCCGGCCCGCCGGCGCCGAGGAAGGGCAGGGGGCCGCCCGTGGCAAGGCGGACGACCACGGCGATGGCGATGGTCGCCAGCGTCCAGTGCCACCACTTGAGGTCCGACGGCTTCATGCGTCAGCTGCGATTAGTCTAGCGGATCGCCGCCGCGCCGGCGCGCGCCACGTCATCGTCCGCGCCGCCGGTCTCGCCGATGGCGCCGATGACCTTGCCGTCCTGCACGATCGGGAAGCCCCCCGGGAAGGGGAAGAACTCCGGCACATAGGCCAGGGACGGATTGCCCGTGGCCAGGCGGGCCATGTCGTAGTTGGTCGGCTGGCGCTTCTTGGCGGCGGCGATGGCCTTCTTCATGGCGAAGGTCTCGGCGGTGCCGGTGCCGTTGGTGGCCTTCTGGAAGTAGACGAGGTTGCCGGCGGTATCGACGATGGCGATGGTCGCGCTCAGCTTGCGCTTGGTCGCCTCGGCCTCGGCCGCGGCGACGACCTGCTTGGCCTGCTCCAGGGTGATGTTGGGGCCGTACAACAGCACGGGCGGGGCCGGCGGCGGCGTGGGTGCGGCGGGGGCCTGGGCCCAGGCGGGGGAAAGGGGAGCGGCGGCGGCCAGCAGAAGGCCGGCGGCCAGGGCGACGACGGGCGCCATGCGGGTCATGCAGGTCATGCGTGTTCCTCCGGGTGAGTTTTCTTGACGCCTCAAGCTATAGCTTCGGAGCCGAGCCGTCGGCAAAAGAAAAGGCCCGCGAACCGGGGTCCGCGGGCCTGATCCGTTGTCGTGTGGCGGCTGGCCCTAGAGCCTTTTCGGTTCAGATGGAATCATCTGAACCGATTCAAAAAGGCTCTAAATCAATATCTTAGAGCACGTCCAGGCAGCGAAACCGCGTACACTTTCGCCTGACGTGCTCTAGGCGGGCAGGACGCCGTTGGCCTTGGCGATGAAGGTAGCGATGTAGTCCATCAGGCCGGGCGACAGGCAGTCGTAGGGCGGCAGGCCCAGCTCGTTCAGGCGGCCGCGCACGCCGTCCATCTCTTCCGGCTTGGCCGCGCCGACTTCGATGATCGAGGAGACGAAGGCGGCGAAGGTCGGGCCGTCGGCGCCCGCTTCGGTGAACAGTTCCGGGTGGATGAAGGACAGGCCGGTGAACGGATGGGCCGGCTTTTCCACCGGGCCGTGCAGGTGCACGCCGCAGACGGTGCAGGCGTAGCGTTGGATCAGGGCGCTGGTGTCGACCACCTTCAGCTTGTCGCCGTTCTCGCTCACGGCCACCTTGTCGGAGGGGACCACGGCGACGACCGAGAACTTGGCCCCGTCCGGCTTCCAGCACTTGGAGCAGCCGCAGGCGTGGTTGTGCAGAACCTGGCTGGAGATCTTCACCTTCACCGGCCGGTCCTTGCACTTGCAGACGAGCGTGCCGCCCGTGAAGCTCGCCGAACCTTGCTTGACGCCGCCGTCGACCGACGGGTGGATAGACACTGCCATGGGTTTTTCCTTCTTTTTGAAAAAGTTGAACATTTCGAGTTTCCTCTCCTAAAACACGACGACGGAGCGGATGCTTTCGCCTCTGTGCATGAGGTCGAAGGCGTCGTTGATACGCTCGAGGGGGAGGGTGTGGGTGATCATGGGGTCGATCTGGATCTTGCCGTCCATGTACCAGTCGACGATGCGGGGGGTGTCGGTGCGTCCGCGGGCGCCGCCGAAGGCGGAGCCTTTCCAGACGCGTCCGGTGACCAGCTGGAAGGGGCGGGTGGCGATCTCCTTGCCGGCCTCGGCCACGCCGATGATGATGCTCTGGCCCCAGCCGCGGTGGCAGGCTTCGAGCGCCTGGCGCATGACGGTGGTGTTGCCGGTGCAGTCGAAGGTGTAGTCGGCGCCGCCGTCGGTGAGGGCGATCAGGTGGGCGACGACGTCGCCGCCGATGGTCTTGGGGTTGACGAAGTGGGTCATGCCGAAGCGGCGGCCCCAGTCCTCTTTGCTGTCGTTGATGTCGACGCCGATGATCTTGTCGGCGCCGACCATCTTGAGGCCCTGGTTGACGTTGAGGCCGATGCCGCCCAGGCCGAACACCACGGCGTTGGCGCCCGGCTCGACATGGGCGGTGTTGACCACCGCGCCGACGCCGGTGGTGACGCCGCAGCCGATGTAGCAGGCCTTGTCGAAGGGGGCGTCGGTGCGGATCTTGGCCAGGGCGATCTCGGGCAGGACCGTGTAGTTGGAGAAGGTCGAGCAGCCCATGTAGTGGTAGACCGGCGCTCCCTTGTAGGAGAAGCGGCTGGTGCCGTCGGGCATCAGGCCCTTGCCCTGGGTGGCGCGGATCGCGGTGCACAGGTTGGTCTTGCGCGACAGGCACGACTTACACTGGCGGCATTCGGGGGTGTAGAGCGGGATCACGTGGTCGCCGACCTTCACCGAGGTGACGCCCGCGCCGACCTCGACCACCACCCCGGCGCCTTCGTGGCCGAGGATCGAGGGGAACAGGCCTTCGCTATCCAGCCCGTCCAGGGTGTAGGCGTCGGTGTGGCAGATGCCCGTCGCCTTGATCTCCACCAGCACCTCGCCCGCCTTGGGGCCTTCCAGGTCCAGCTCGACGATCTCAAGCGGCTTCTTCGCCTCGAAGGCGACGGCGGCGCGGGTCTTCATGACGGTTTTCTCCCGAACGGATGGCCTGGCCGTCCGGCGACGGACCGGCGGCGTGTTCTGGGGCAAAGCGGTTAGACGGCGGCAGTTGAATCGTCAACATTGGGCCTGTGACGATCATCCGCAGCTTTGCCACACTCGCGCCGCGTCTGTGGTCTTGACTCGGCGGCGCGGCTTTGGACATTCACCGCCGGGCGACCATTCGTCCCGGATGAGCTTGGCAGAGGATAGATCATGGGCTTGAAGGGTTACGCCGTCGTCTCGGCGCTTTTGCTTTTCGCCGGCGGCGCGCAGGCCCAGGCGATCGATCCCACCATGGGCGGCCCCGGCGATCCGGCGCACGGCCAGGTGCTGTTCAAGGCGCGCTGCGCGATCTGCCATCAGCCCGACAAGGGCGGCAAGAACGGCGTCGGCCCGGCGCTGTACGGCGCCTACGGCCGGCCGGCGACCCAGTCGGGCAACGGCTTCGCCTATTCCGACAAGCTGAAGGCCTCGGGCGTCGTCTGGACCCCGGACAAGCTGAACCAGTGGATTCAGAAGCCCGCGTCGCTGGTGCCGGGCGTCAAGATGGTGCTGCCGCCGGTGACCGCGGCGCAGGACCGCGCCGACATCATCGCCTTCCTCAAGACCCAGTCCGACGCCAAGGACGAGCCGGCGGCCGACAAGCCGAAGGCGGCCAAGAAAAAGAAGAAGACGACGGACAGCTGATCCCTCCGCTCATCCCGGCGAAGGCCGGGACCCAGATCGTAAAGAGCCTCCGCCAAGTTCACGAAGAACACCGCGCCAATCCTTGGTGCTCTTCGTGCTCTTCGTGGTCCAGGTTTCCTGCGGCCGCACCGCGATGAGCGCACAGCGCAAAACCGCCCAGGCGCCGCCAGGTGCTGGCCGAATCAACGGAATTGGGGGAAACAGGTCGGGTCGTGAGCTGCTCACGTAGCGCTCTGACCGAGCCGCGAGAGGAAGCGGCCTTCAGTTTGCGGCATCCGGCCGCTCCCTCTCGCCAGTCCCGGTAAAGGGACAAAGCGTCCAGCTCCCGTTCCGCAGCCGCTGGATCACCCGCGCCGAAGCAGGGGTCATCGAGCGGTTCGGCCGCGCCTTGATCCTCGCCGAACCGCCATGAGCTTGCGCTCGGGCGGCCCGCCTTGGACGTCCGGCCCGTCCGATCCTCCGACCGCCGCTTCCCGCTTGAGACCCGAAGGTCCCGCGCTGTCGTGGCCGCCTTCGGCGCCGGGTCCGTTTCCGCCTGATCTTCGCCTTTCGGCTCCGACCGGGCTTGCGTTCCACCTTTGCCTGTCGGCTCCAACCTTGGCTTGCGCCGCCGTTTTCGCCGGGAGGAGCAGGGCGTTCGCCTTGGCTCCGTAGTCATCTTGTCACGCCTTCCGGACCTGGCAATCGGGCCAGGCCAAGGGCTTGTGACTAAACCGGTGCACAACCGGCGCGCAACTGGCTGTGGACGGGAAATTCCGAAAAAAAGTCCGGCGATGTCAGGATGTTGCCGGTTATCCACAGGGATCGTGAAAAGCCTTCGGCGCGGCCCGTTTCAGCCCAGGGATTCGCGCTTTTCCTCGAGCCTCAGCCACTCTTCCTCGCCGGCGGCGAGCTCGATCCGCTTGCGGTCCAGCTGGGCCATCAGCTTGTCGAAGCCGGCCTTGTCGCGGGCGAACAGGCCGGGGTCGTCCAGCTGGATCTCCAGGGCCTTGATGGCATCGGCCAGGCGCGGGACCAGGGTCTCCAACTCCTTGAGGCGGTGGGCGTCCTTGAAGGTCAGCTTGGCCTTGAACGGGGGCGCGGCGACGGGGGCTGCGGCGGCGCGGACGGGCGCCGCCTTGGCCTGGGACACCGCCTGGTGCGCGTCGCCGAAGGCGCCGGCGAAGAAGCCGGGGTTCTGGCGTGTGAAGTCCTGCCATCCGCCGGGGGTCTCCACGGCGCGGCCGCGACCGTCCAGCGCGATGGTCGAGGTCGCGAGCCGGTCGATGAAGTCGCGGTCGTGGCTGACCAGCAACAGGGTGCCGTCGTAGTCGGCCAGCATCTCCTCGAGCAGGTCCAACGTGTCCATGTCCAGGTCGTTGGTCGGCTCGTCCAGCACCATCAGGTTGGCCGGGCTGGCCAGGGCGCGGGCCAGCAGCAGGCGGTTGCGCTCGCCGCCGGACAGGCTGGCCACCGGTTGGCGCAGCTGGCTTTCCTTGAACAGGAAGTCCTTGGCGTAGGCGGCGACGTGCTTGGGCCGGCCGTGCACCAGGATCTGGTCGCCGCCGGCCGGGGCCATCACGTCCCACAGGGTCATCTCGGGCTTCAGCGCCGCGCGCGCCTGGTCGACGTAGGAGATCTCCAGGTTGGTGCCGAGCTTGATCGTGCCGGAGTCGGCCGGGATCTGGCCTAGCAGGACCTTGAGCAGCGTGGTCTTGCCGGCGCCGTTGGGGCCGACGATGGCGATGCGGTCGCCGCGCACGATGCGGGTGGAGAAGTCGTTGAGCAGGACCTTGTCGCCGAACCGCTTGGACAGGTGCTTGGCCTCGACCACCCGCTGGCCCGAGGCGTTGCCGGCGTCCACGGCCATGTGGATTTGGCCCTGGTTCTGGCGCATGCGCTCGGATTTCTCGGCGCGCAGGTCCATCAGCTTGCGCCGGCGGCCCTCGTTGCGGGCGCGGCGGGCGGTGACGCCGCGCAGCAGCCAGTGCTCTTCCTTCTGCAACTGCTTGTCGAGCCGGCGCGCCTCGTCGGCCTCCTGGGCGATGACCTTCTCGGTCCACTCGTCGAAGTGCTTGAAGCTCTTGTCCAGCCGACGGACCTTGCGGTTGTCCAGCCAGAAGCAACGCTGGGTCACCCGCTCGAGGAAGGCGCGGTCGTGGCTGACGATCAGGGCGGCCGACTTGCTGGCCTTCAGCTCTTCCTCCAGGGTCTCGATGGCCAGGATGTCGAGGTGGTTGGTGGGCTCGTCCAGCAGCAGCACGTCGGCGTCCTCGGCGAACGCCCTGGCCAGGGCCGCGCGGCGGGTCTCGCCCCCCGACAGCCCCTTGGCGGATTTGGCGGGGTCCAGGCCGAACACGTCCAGGCTGGCCTCGGCGCGGTGCGGCTCGGCGCCCCC
>JAQGII010000339.1 GCA_028291305.1 Caulobacteraceae bacterium | reverse complement strand
TGTTAAGCGCCATGGAAGTAGATCCTTTTTTCTAAGGAATCCCAGCCATTCGGGCTGGGCGGGAATTGTTCCCGACGACCCCGGGCCCCCCCCTGTAAGGCAGGGACCACGACGTCGATTTCACCATCGGCCCCAGGCGCTTAAGCCTAGGTAAACGGCGCGGTCATTGTGAATCGGGCGCGGGGCGGGCGCGCGCCGCCGCTGAAACGCCTCCGCAACAAATTCGGGCGCCCTGCAATACGGTGGTCTGATTTCTTCGCTAGCAGTAGTGTCGAGGCAACTCTGAGTTGGGCGTTTCGCGCGCGGCTCTTTACGAGAGCGATTCAAGCGAAGTAGGGAACCCCGGGTGTCGGCGGCGCCGTTCGGGCGCGGACCGCAAGAGGTACAGTGCATGGCGTCGAAGGGTCGGTTTCATTGGGGTTTCGTAGCCCTTGCCGTGGTGTTGGCGGGGCTGATCGCCTGGCTGACTCTCGGCGGCAAGAAGCCCGGCAAGGCGCCGCCCGCGCCTGTCGTGGCCGTGGCGACGGCCAAGGTGACCGTGCGCGACTTCCCGATGGTCGTCACCGCGCTGGGCTCGGCCCAGGCATGGCAGGGGGTGCTGATCCGCGCCCAGGTCAACGGCCGCCTGATGAGCGTGCCGGTCGCGGAAGGCTCCGAGGTGAAGGCGGGACAGGTGGTCGCCGAGATCGACCCCTCCGCCTACCGCGCCACCCTGATGCAGGCCCAAGGCGCCCTGCACCGCGACGAGGCCCAGCTCGAGGCCGCCCGCATCGATCTGGCCCGCTACCAGAAGCTGGCCGCGCAGGACTCCATCGCCAAGCAGCAGGTCGACACCCAGGCCGCCCTGGTCAAGCAGCTCGAAGGCACGGTGATGGTGGACAAGGGTTCGGTCGAGGCCGCCACGGTCAACCTGAACTTCACCCGCATCAAGTCCCCGGTGACCGGGCGTGTCGGCGTGCGCCTGGTCGATCCGGGCAATCTGGTGTCCACCACCGACACCACCGGGATCATCTCGATCAATGAAGTGACCCCGATCGCGGTCACCTTCACCATTCCGGAAGGCGACTTCGAGCGTCTGGCCACGGCGTCGGACGGCTTCCGCAAGCCGCTGCTGACCCAGGCGCTCAGCCAGGAAACCAACCTGCCGATCGGTCAGGGCCAGCTGATGGTGGCGGACAACCACGTCGACCAGAGCACCGGCACGGTGCAGATGAAGGCCAAGTTCGCCAACGACAAGCGGAGCCTGTGGCCCGGCCAGTTCGTCAATGTGCGCCTGACCGTGCAGACCCTGCCGCACGCGCTGACCGTGCCGTCGACAGCGATCAACCAGGGCCCCAACGGGCCGTTCGTGTTCGTCGTCAACAACGACAAGGCGATGGTGCATCAGGTGTCGGTGATCGCCACCCAGGACGCCACCGCGGTCATCCGGACCGGCCTCCAGGCCGGCGACACGGTGGTCACCGACGGCCAGCTGTCGCTGCGCCCTGGCTCCAAGGTGCGCATGCGCGCCGAGCGGCCCCAGGGCGGAGCCGCCGCCGGCGGACCGGCCGGCGGCAAGCGCCCCCCGTCATGAGCATCTCCAGCCCCTTCATCAAGCGACCCGTCGCGACCTCGCTGATCGCGGCGGCCTTCCTGGTGATCGGGGTGGTCTGCTACTTCCAGCTTCCGGTGTCGGCCCTGCCGCAGGTGGACTTCCCCACCATCCAGGTCAGCGCCAACCTGCCGGGCGCCAGTCCCGAGACCATGGCCTCCAACGTGGCCACGCCGCTGGAGCGGCAGCTGGCGCTGATCGCCGGCGTCACCCAGATGACGTCCAACAGCGCGCTCGGCCAGACCCAGGTGGTGCTGCAGTTCGAGCTCGGCCGCAACATCGACGGCGCGGCCCAGGACGTGCAGGCGGCCGTGCAGGCGGCCGGCGGCCAGCTGCCCAACAATCTTCCGTCCCCGCCCAACATCCGCAAGGTCAACCCGTCCGACTCGCCGGTGCTGGCCATCGCCATGACCTCCGACACCCTGCCGGTGGTTACGATCAGCGACTATGCCGACAACATCGTGGCGCAGCAGATCTCGCGCATCGACGGCGTCGGTCAGGTCGGTGTCGGCGGCGCGCAAAAGCCCGCGGTGCGCATCCAGATCGACCCGCGCAAGGCCGCCCAGCTGGGCCTGCACCTGGACTCCGTCCGCACCGCCATTGCCGCCAACACCGTCAATGCGCCCAAGGGCAACCTGATCGGGCCGCACCAGGCCCTGACCGTCTACGCCAATGACCAGGTGCTCAACGCCAACCAGTGGAACGAGCTGATCGTCGGCTACAAGAACGGCGCACCGATCCGCCTGCGCGACATCGGCCACGCCGCCGCCGGCGTCGAGAACAACCAGTCCGGCGCCTTTTCTCAGCCCGGCCTTGCCAGCCTCGATCCCACCCTTAAGCCCAGTCGTACGGTCCATGTGGCCGTGACCAAGGCGCCGGGCGCCAACGTCATCCGAACGGTGGAGGCGATCAAGAGGGCCCTGCCGGGCATTCAGGCCAATATCCCCAGCTCGATCCAGATGCACGTCATCGCCGACCGCACCCAGACCATTCGTGCTTCGGTCAAGGACGTGCAGATCACCCTGCTGATCACCGTCGTGCTGGTGGTGGCGGTGATCTTCCTGTTCCTGCGCAACGTCCGCGCGACCATCATCCCCAGCGCCGTGATCCCGCTGTCCCTGCTGGCCACGGCCGCCGTCATGCTGCCGGCGGGCTTCAGCCTCAACAACCTGTCGCTGATGGCCATGACCATCGCCGTGGGCTTCGTGGTCGATGACGCCATCGTCATGGTCGAGGCTATCTGGCGGCGCATCGAACACGGTGAGAAACCGTTCCAGGCCGCTCTCAACGGCGCCGGCGAGATCAGCTTCACCATCCTGTCGATCGCCATCTCGCTGATCGCGGTATTCACGCCCCTGATGTTCATGGGCGGCGTCGTCGGCCGGCTGATGCGCGAGTTCGCGCTGACGCTGTCGGCGGCGGTGGTGCTGTCGGTGACCCTGTCGCTGACCTTCACGCCGATGCTGTGCGGCAAGTTCCTCAAGGCGCCCGAGCCGCCCAGGAACCCGATCCTGAAGGGACTGGAGAGCGGCTTCCACAGGTTGGAGAAGAGCTACGCCCGCGGCCTCGACGTGGTCATGCAGCACAAGCTGCTGACCATGGCGGTGTTCATCTCGACCGCCATCCTGTCGGTGGTGCTCTACATGACGGCTTCGACCGGATTCTTCCCGCAGCAGGACACCGGCTTCATCAACGGGTCCATGCTGGTCGCGCAGGATTCCTCCTACGCCTCCACCGACGCCAAGGCGCAGCAGGTGATGAAGATCATGGCGCAGGTTCCGGACATCGCCGAGGCCCACTACAACATCGGCGGCATCGTCACCAACGCCAACCTGAACATCACGCTGAGGACGCGCGAGGACGGACGCAGGGCCACGGCCGACGAAATCATCACCCGCCTGCGCCCCAAGCTGGCCCGGGTGATCGGCGCCAACTCCGCCCTGCAGGCCAGCCAGGACATCGTCGTCGGCCGCGGGTCGCGCGCCCAGTATCAGTACACCCTGTCCGATCCGGACCTGGACGAACTGAACGAATGGGCTCCGAAGCTGATGCAGGCCATGCAGAAGCTGCCGGAGCTGAAGGACGTCTCCACCGACCAGCAGTCGACCGCGGCCTCGGTCACCCTGACCATCGACCGCGACGCGGCCGGCCGGTTCGGCATCGCTCCGGCGGACATCGATGCGGCCATCTACAACCAGATCGGCAGCCGCCAGGCGGCGCAATACTACACCCAGCTCAACAGCTACCGCGTGGTGCTGGAGGGCCCGCCGGAGCTGCAGGCGACGCCGCAGCTGTTCAAC
>JAQGII010000335.1 GCA_028291305.1 Caulobacteraceae bacterium | reverse complement strand
GCGGTGGCGCGCCAGGCGGGCGTCCCGGTCAGCCTGCACGGCACGGGCGGCGCCTGGCTGGTGGCCGACCAGGCCGCCGACGCGGCGCGGTTTTCCGCCGTGGTCGAAGCCTCGCTCGACCGCAAGGTGTGCAACACCCTCAACGTCTGCTGCATCGTGCGCGAGCGGGCGGGCGAGTTGGTCCCCCTGTTCCTGGCGGCCCTGGAGCGGGCCGGCCAGGCGCGCGGCCACGGCTGCAAGCTGCATGTCGTCGAAGGCGACGAGGCGGTGCTGCCCGCCGGCTGGCTCGACCGGACGGTGCGGGTGCGCCGCGCCGACGGCGATGTCGAGGAGCCGCTGGCCGAAACGCTGCCCGAGGCCCAGCTCGGCCGCGAATGGGAGTGGGAGGAGAGCCCGGAGGTCAGCCTCAAGATCGTCGACGACCTCGACCACGCCGCCGCCCTGTTCAACCGCTACAGCCCCCAGTTCGTGGCCAGCCTGATCTCCCAGGACCCCGCCGCCCACGCCCGCTTCTACGAGGCGGTCAACGCCCCCTTCGTCGGCGACGGCTTCACCCGCTGGGTCGATGGCCAGTACGCGCTGGACCGGCCCGAGCTGGGCCTGTCCAACTGGGAGCACGGCCGGCTGTTCGCCCGCGCCGGGGTGCTGTCGGGCGACGGCGTGTTCACCGTCAGGAGCCGGGCGCGCCAGTCCGACCCCGGCCTGCGCCGCTGATGTGGATCGCCGGGGCCGCCAAACGGATTCCCGCCGCCGGTCGCCCGTTGGGCCTGCGCCTGGGCTTCGCGCTACGGCCGGGGATGCGGGTGGGCCTGTTCGGCGGCTCGTTCAATCCGGCCCACGACGGCCACGCCCACGTCGCCGAGACCGCCCTGATGCGGCTGCGCCTGGACCGGGTCATCTGGCTGGTGTCGCCGCAGAACCCGCTGAAATCCACCGCCGGCACCGCCAGCCTCGCGGCGCGCATGGCCAGCGCCCGCAGCCGGGCGCGCGGACCGCGCATGATCGTCTCGGACGCCGAGAGCCGCCTCGGGTCCAAATACACCATCGACATCCTGCGGGTGCTGAAGGCCCGCTTCCCCGGCGTGCGGTTCGTCTGGATCATGGGCGCCGACAACCTGGCCAGCCTGCACAGCTGGCGCGGCTGGGCCCAGATCATGCGCGAGATGCCGGTGGCGGTGATCGCCCGGCCGGGGGCCGAGGTGAAGAGCCGCTTCTCCCCCGCCGCCCGCCGTTTCGCCTTCGCCAAGGTCCCCGCCCGCGCGGCGACGCGCCTGGCGGGACGCGCGCCGCCGGCCTGGGTCTACCTGCGCGCGCCGCTCAATTTCACGTCATCGACGAGCCTGCGGGCGCGGCCGCCCGGAGCTTCATAGAATCAGACGGATGGATTTCGGCGCCTTTGTGCTAGGTTGGGCCTAGCGACAGAGGAGTTGCACGCTGAACCGTCCACCCGCGCCCAGCGCGCCTTTACCGACCGAAGCGCCGCGGAGCGCGTCGTCGGAAGAACCCCAGCAGGCCACTACGGTGCAGCTGGAAGAGATGATCCTGAGCCGCCTCGACGAGGACAAGGCCCAGGACATCGTGATGATCGACCTCAAGGATAAGAGTTCCGTCGCCGACATCATGATCGTGGCCTCCGGCCGCTCGCACCGGCACGTCGGCGCCCTGGCCGACCACCTGCTGCGCGCGCTGAAGGATGCGGGCCACGGCAAGGCGCGGGTCGAGGGCCTGCCGCACTGCGAATGGGTGCTGATCGACGCGGGGGACTTCATCATCCACCTGTTCCGCCCCGAATTGCGCAGCTTCTACAACATCGAGAAGATCTGGTCGGTCGAACCGCCGGTGCGTTCGGCGGCCAATTAAGAACCCTTGTCCACCCTCTCCCCTCGAGGGAGAGGGCTAGCGGCATGAAGATCACCCTCCTCGCCATCGGCCGCCTGGGCCGCACGCCTGAAGCCGGGCTGGTGCGCGACTATGCCGAACGCGCCACCGCCTCCGGCCGGTCCCTCGGCCTGGGTCCCGTCGAGGTGGTCGAGCTGGAAAGCCGCAAGCCGGGCAAGGCCGCCGAGGGCGAGCTGCTGCTGGAGCATCTGGACGGCGCCCCAGGCGGCTCATACGTCATCGCCTGCGACGAGCACGGCAAGGCCCATCCCTCCCGCGCCTTCGCCGCCCGCATCGCCCGGCTGCGCGACGACGGCGCGCGCCGCCTGGTGATCGTGATCGGCGGCGCCGACGGCCATTCGCCCGAGCTGCTGGCCCGCGCCGACGAGACCCTGGCCTTCGGCCCCCAGACCTGGCCCCATGCCCTGGCGCGGGTGATGCTGGCCGAACAGGTCTACCGCGCCGTCACCATCCTGGCCGGCGGTCCCTACCACCGCGACTAGGCGGAGCCTGCAGAAGTGGGGCAGGCTGTCGGAACGGGCCGGCCCGCCGCGTCCTCGCAAGGACGCGAGACGGCAAAGGAGCACGCCATGCAGAAGATTTCCCCCTTCCTCTGGTTCGACACCCAGGCCGAGGAGGCCGCCAACTTCTATGTGTCGATCTTCAAGAATTCCAGAATCCGCCGCATCGCCCGCAACGGCGAGCAGGGCCCCGGACCTGCGGGCTCGGTGCTGGTGGTCTCCTTCGAACTGGACGGCCAGCAGTTCACGGCCCTGAACGGCGGCCCGCAGTTCAAGTTCACCGAGGCCATCTCGCTGGTAGTCGACTGCGCGGACCAGGCCGAGGTCGACCACATGTGGGAGCGGCTGGGCGAGGGCGGCCAGCCCGGCGTCTGCGGCTGGCTGAAGGACCGCTACGGCCTGTCCTGGCAGATCGTGCCCGTCGAATTCATGCAGATGGCCACCGACCCCGATCCGGCCAAGGTCGGCCGGGTGATGGGGGCCATGATGCAGATGACCAAGATGGACATCGCCAAGCTGCGCGAAGCCTTCGAGGGCTGACCCGCGGACTTATTTGGCGGACCCGTCCTCGAATCCCTCGAACAGCAGGTCCGGCGCGGCGGAGTTGTGCCGCGAGGGGATCGGGCGGGCGAAACCGACGGCCATGGCGGTCACCTGGCCGAAACCGACCACCGGCGCGGTCCGGGCCGCCCCGTCGGCGCCCTTCCACTGCAGCTGCGCCGTGTCGGCGTTGTCCGGCGCCACATACATCGAGCGCAGGGCCACGAACGGCCCGCCCGCCACCGGCGGGTCGAGGGTCACGGCCATGCGCAGCTGGGTGCGGTCGATCTGCTTGACCGTCAGGGTCGCCGCCCCGCCTTTGACGAAGATCAGGTGGAAGGCCATCGCCCTGGGGTCGATGCGCACCTCGCGGATGCGCACGAACGGCCGGGTGGTCTCCTCCACCGGCCCCACCAGGAAGGACGAGCCGTAGACCGACCCGCCGAACTGCGGCAACGGCAGGGGCCGCAGGCGCCAGTAGCCGTCGGCGGCGTGCAGCACGACCGCCTCCTGCACGTCCTTGCCGTGCTTGATGAACAGCTGCAGCAGGTGGAAGCCGCCGTCCTTGCGCCCGGCCACCTCCACCGCCACCCGCTCGGGCCGCCAGTAGCCGCCATAGGTGATGCCCATCACCCGCACATGGGCGTCTTCATAGAGGGTGACCGGCGGGCGTGGCTTGAACTTGAAGTCGTGCGCGCCGTTGAAGCCGCAGTTGCGGAAGTCCGCCTTGTAGACGTTCCTGCGTAGCTTCAGGCCATAGGCGGGCTGGCGGGCCGTCACCTGGAAACTGCGCACGGCCGGCGCGGCCAGGACGGCGTAGACGTTGTCCTCCTCGGCGCAGCGGGTGTTCACCCCCTTGTCCTGCACCGCGACGGCCACGGGCTTGGCCAGGGCGGGTGCAGCGCCCAAGGCCAACAGGATGGCGAGAACGGCCGCCCGCCGCCTCCGCTCGTCCCGGCGAATGCCGGGACCCAGATGGCAAGGCGCTGCGTTCGAAGGTTTGGAGCTGACCACTCTCTGTGTTTCCTCACAGCCATAGGATCTGGGTCCCGGCATTCGCCGGGATGAGCGGCTGGTTGGCAAAGTCGGTCGCCGCCCCCGACCCTTAGCGTTTTCCCCGCCGATCCCCTATATGCTCGCCCTATGAGCCGTCCGTTCCTGAAGATGAACGGCGCGGGCAACGACTTCGTGGTGGTCGAGGCCCGCCGCCAGCCTTTCGCGCCCCAGCCGGCGCAGGTCCGCGCGATCGCCGATCGCGCGGGGCCGTCCGGCTGCGACCAGCTGATCGCCATCGAGCCCTCGGCCAAGGCCGACGCCTTCATGCGCATCTGGAACAACAGCGGCGGCCAGGTGGACGCCTGCGGCAACGCCACGCGCTGCGTCGGCTGGCTGCTGCTGCAGGAGGGCCACAAAGACCAGGCCACCATCGAGACCAACGCCGGCATGATCGGCGTCGAGCGCGCCGGCCCCGAGCGGGTGCGCGTCGACATGGGGCAGCCGAAGCTGCAGTGGTTCGAGATCCCCCTGGCCCAGCCGATGGACACGCTGAGCCTGGACCTCAGCGCCGAGCCCGACCTGGCCATGCCCGGCGCCGTCAACATGGGCAACCCGCACGTGGTCTTCTTCGTCGCCGACGTCGAGGCCATGCCGCTCGCCGAGATCGGGCCGCGGCTGGAGTTCCATCCCCTGTTCCCCGAGCAGGTCAACGTCGGCTTCGCCGAGATCAAGTCGCGCGACCGTATCCGCCTGCGCGTGTGGGAGCGCGGCGCCGGCCTGACCAAGGCCTGCGGTACCGGCGCCTGCGCCGCCCTGGTCGCCGCCTCGCGGCGGGGGCTGGTGGGCCGCCACGCCACCGTCGAGATGGACGGCGGCGAGCTGCTCATCGAATGGCGCGAGAGCGACGGCCACGTGCTGATGACCGGCCCCGTCCAGTTCGAGTTCACCGGCGTACAGGACATGGCCGGCGCATGAGCGGCGTCACAGTTTTGGATCCGCTCCTCCCCGCGAAGGCGGATGCGCAAACGGACGTCGACGTCGTCACCTTCGGCTGCCGGCTGAACGCCTACGAGAGCGAGGCCATCCGCGCGCGGGCGGCCGAGGACGGCCTACAGGACGCCGTGGTGTTCAACACCTGCGCCGTCACCGGCGAGGCGGTGCGCCAGGCCCGCCAGGCGATCCGCAAGGCGCGCCGGGAGCGTCCCGGCGCCCGCCTGATCGTCACCGGCTGCGCCGCCCAGATCGATCCCGCCGCCTTCGCCGCCATGCCCGAGGTCGACCTGGTGCTGGGCAACGCCGAGAAGGCCGCCCCCGGCGCCTACGTCCCGAGCGAAGCCCGCGTGCGGGTCAACGACATCTTCTCGGTCAAGGAGACCGCTGGCCACCTGATCGACGGCCTGACTGACCGCGCTCGCGCCTATGTCGAGGTGCAGAACGGCTGCGACCACCGCTGCACCTTCTGCGTCATCCCCTACGGCCGGGGCAATTCGCGCTCGGCCGCCGCCGGCGAGGTGGTCGAACAGGTGCGCCGCCTGTCGGCCCAGGGCTACAAGGAAGTGGTCCTGACCGGCGTGGACATCACCTCCTGGGGCCAGGACCTGCCCGGCGCCCCGACCCTCGGCCAGCTCGTCGCCCGCATCCTGAAGCTGGCGCCGGACCTGGCCCGCCTGCGGCTGTCGTCGATCGACGCGGCCGAGATCGACGCCGACCTGATGCGCTGCCTGCGCGACGAGGAGCGGCTGCAGCCGCACCTGCACCTGTCGCTGCAGGCCGGCGACGACATGATCCTCAAGCGGATGAAGCGCCGCCACAGCCGGGCCCAGAGCCTGGAGCTGATCGCCGCGGTGCGCGCGGTGCGGCCCGACACCGCCTTCGGCGCCGACCTGATCGCCGGCTTCCCGACCGAGACCGACGCGATGTTCGACAACACCCTCGCCCTGATCGACGAGGGCGGCCTCGCCTACCTGCACGTCTTCCCGTTCAGCCCGCGCCCCGGCACGCCCGCGGCCAAGATGCCGCCGGTCCACGGCAAAGTGGTCAAGGCCCGCGCCGAGCGGTTGCGCGCCAAGGGCGACGAGGCCCTGGCCCGGCATCTTCGGGGCCAGGTCGGACGGCGCGTGCACGGACTGGTGGAGCGGCCCGGCCTGGCGCGGGCGGAGGATTTCACCGAGCTTTCGTTCGAGGGCCTTGCCGAACCCGGCTCGATCGTGGCCTTGACCGTCACCGGCCACGACGGCCGCAAAGCCACCGCCGTCCTCGCCTAGACACCCAGCATGACCGACGCTTCATCCGACCAACGCGGCTGGTTCAGCCGCCTGACCCAGGGCCTGACCCGCACCTCTAAGCAGATGACCGAACAGGTCGTCTCGGTGTTCACCAAGGTCAAGCTGGACCAGGCGGCGCTGGACCAGCTGGAGGACCTCCTGATCGAGGCCGACCTCGGGCCGCAGGCCGCCGGCCGCGTGGCCGAGGCCTTCGGCCGCAGCCGCTTCGGCCGCGAGGCCACCGAATCCGAGATCAAGGAAAGCCTGGCCGAGGCCATCGCCGCCGAGTTGGCCCCGCACCAGGGCCGCTTCCAGCCGCTCTACACCGTGCACAAGCCCTATGTGGTGCTGTTCGTCGGGGTCAACGGCTCGGGCAAGACCACCACCCTGGGCAAGATCGCCGCCGACCTGAAGCGGCGCGGGGCCAAGGTGATGATCGCCGCCGGCGACACCTTCCGCGCCGCCGCCATCGAGCAGCTCAAGGTGTGGGGCGAGCGCGCCGGCGTGCCGGTGGTCGCCAAGCACATTGGCGCGGACGCCGCGGGCCTGGCCTATGAAGCCTTCGAACAGGCTCGGGCCGAGCAGATCGACGTGCTGCTGATCGACACCGCCGGGCGTCTGCAAAACAAGTCCGCCTTGATGGACGAGCTGGCCAAGGTGGTGCGTGTGCTGAAGAAGCTCGACCCCTCGGCCCCGCACGAGACCCTGCTGGTCCTGGACGCCACCGTCGGCCGCAACGCCCTGTCGCAGATGGAGGCCTTCGACCGCACGGCGGGCGTCACCGGCGTGGTGATGACCAAGCTGGACGGCACCGCGCGCGGCGGGGTGCTGATCCCGGTGGCCGAGGCCGCCCAGGCGCCCATCAAGCTGATCGGGGTGGGCGAAAGCATCGACGACCTGCAACCCTTCGACGCCCGCGGTTTCGCCCGCTCGCTGGTTGGGCTAGAGGCTGAGTGATGTCCGACCTCGCCCCGCCCCCCGCCAAGAAAGCCAATCCCGCGGTGCGCGCCGTGGTCGACTACGGCGGCCTGGCGGTGTTCGTGGCGGCCTATTTCCTGTTCGGCAAGGACATCATCAAGGCCACCTGGGGGCTGATGGCCGGCTCGGCCGTGTCGCTGCTGGTGGGGCTGGTGTTCGAGCGCCGCGTGGCGCCGATGCCGCTGTTCACCGGCGTGGCCGCCCTGCTGTTCGGCGGCCTGGCGCTGTTCTTCCACGACGCGCGCATCGTCAAGATGAAGCCCACGGCCATCAACCTGGTCCTGGCAGCCGTCATGCTCGGCGGGGCGATGATGCGGCGCAACCCGCTGAAGGCGCTGCTCAACGACGCGGTGCACATGGCCACCCCCGCCTGGCGCACCCTGACCCTGCGCTACGGCCTGATGTTCCTGGCCTCCGCCGTGATCAACGAGGTGTTCTGGCGCACCCAGCCGGAAGCCGTCTGGGTCACCTTCCACATGCCGGTGCTGCTGGCCCTGTCGGTGGTCTTCTCCCTGACCCAGGTGCCGTTCCTGATGAAGCACGCCCACGAGGCGCCCGCGGACGAGCCGGCGGCCTGATTTCCGCCGCTTCGCAGTCCACGGATGGTCTGTCGTCAAACCGACGCGTAACATCGTTATGAACTGTCCCACCTTCAGGGGGAGAGGCCCATGGCGAAGACGCTTCATGCCGGCGATGCGGGGCTCGACCGCTCGCCCAGTCATCTGCTGCACCGCGCCCTACAGCTGGCGCTCGACATCTATGCCGAGGAGATCGGTCCCGGCTCGATCACCCAGCGGCAGTATGCGGTGCTCAGCGCCGTGACCGCCAAGGAGGGCTGCACCCAGTCGGAGCTGGTGCGCGCCACCGGCATCGACCGCTCCACCCTGGCCGAACTGGTGGCCCGGCTGATCGGCAAGGGCCTGCTGGCCCGCGAACGCTCCACCCTGGACGCCCGCGCCAACACCGTGCGCCTGACCCCCGAAGGCCGCGCCGCCGCCGTCGAGGCCGGCCCCCGCGTGGCCCTGGCCGACGACCGCATCCTGGCCCTGATGCCGGCCAACCGCCGCGACGCCTTCATCAAGACCCTGCGCGACATGGCCCGCGCCGCCGGCAAGCCGCACGCCGAGCCGGAAACGGAAGAAGCCGAACGCAAGAAGGGCAAGGCCGACAAGAAGGCCAGGGCCGAGAAGGCGCAGAAGGCCGACAAGAAAAAGAAAAAGAAGAAGGCCGGCAAGAAGGTCGAAGAGGCCATCGAGGCGATCTGACCGCCGCTTTCCGCTCATCCCCGCGCAAGCGGGGATCCAGGGCTTTGATCGTCAAGCACCGCCGTTTGCGGCCCTCCGTGAGTTCCCGCCTCCGCGGGAACGAGCGGAGTTGAGGACTCTAAACCTTGATGTCCACGAACGAGCCGGGCCGCCGGTAGCCAGTCGGCTTCTCGTCCGGGATCGGCTGGGTCCGCACCCAGGTCACGGCCGGTTCGACCGCCCGGCTGGACGCGGCCTGCACCGCCGTCGGCGCGGCCGCGGCCTGGGCGGCGGCCGGGGCCGCAATCGCCTGCTGGAAGAAGGCGCGCTGCGCCGCCCGCGCTTCGGACGCAGCCTGGCTGCGCACGGTGGTCGGGGTCGGGGTGACCGAGGGCGGCGTGAACGGGCGGATGACCGGCGGCATGGGCGATTTATGGTTAATACGGGATGACCCTGCCGGGTCAGGGTTAACCCCAGCTTAACG
>JAQGII010000328.1 GCA_028291305.1 Caulobacteraceae bacterium | reverse complement strand
CAGCGCATCGAGCCCTTCATCCGCGACCTGCACCGCGACCCCAACCGCGCCTATACGGCGGTGGGCATCCTGACCGAGGGCGGCGACTGGCACGGCCGGCATATCCACGACATCGCCGTGCTCGGCGGCGCCGCGGACCTGGCCGGGGCCATGGCCTTCCTCGCCCAGCGCCGCATCCGGCCGCAGCGGCTGATCATCGCCGACGACGAGATCAGCGAGAGCAGCATCAGCCAGTTCCTCGACATGGCCAGCGACCACGGCCTGACCGTCGGCCGCCTGCCGCGGCTGATGGACTTCAACGACGACAGCGCCGCCCAGGCCCGGGTCGCCCGGCCCATCGTCCTGGCCGACCTGCTCGGCCGGCCCCAGGCCGTGCTCGACCGCGCCGCCCTGCGCAAGCTGCTGCAGGGCCAGCGGGTGCTGATCACCGGCGCCGGCGGCTCGATCGGCTCGGAGCTGGTGCGGCAGATCTGCGCCTTCCAGCCCAGCCGCCTGGTGCTGCTGGAGAACTCCGAGTTCAACCTCTACAGCATCGGCCAGGAGCTGGACGGCCGCGACGACTGCCCGCCGAACCGCTACGTCCTGTGCGACGTGCGCGACGAGGTCTCGCTGCACCGGGTGTTCGCCGAGGAGCGGCCGGACATCGTGTTCCACGCCGCCGCCCTCAAGCATGTGCCGCTGGTGGAGGCCAACCCGGTGGAGGGGGTGCACACCAACGTCATCGGCACGCGCAACCTGGCCGAGGCCTGCGCCCAGTTCGCCGTGCGGGCGATGGTGATGATCTCCACCGACAAGGCGGTCAATCCGCACAACATCATGGGCGCCAGCAAGCGCTGGGCCGAGGCCTATTGCCAGGCGATGGACCTGGCCGAGGGCGATACCCGCTTCACCGCGGTGCGGTTCGGCAATGTGCTGGGCTCCAACGGCTCGGTGGCGCCCCTGTTCCAGAAGCAGCTGGCCGCCGGCGGCCCGATCACCGTCACCCATCCCGACGTGACCCGCTTCTTCATGACCATTCCCGAGGCGGTGCAGCTGGTGCTGCAGGCCTCCGCCACCGGCATCGCCGCCCAGGCGCCGCGCGGCGAGGTCTATGTCCTGGACATGGGCAAGCCGATCAAGATCGTCGACCTGGCCCGCCAGATGATCCGCCTGTCGGGCAAGCAGCCGGACGTGGACATCAAGATCGAGTTCATCGGCCTGCGCCCCGGCGAGAAGCTGCACGAAGAGCTGGTGCACGAGCACGAGAACCACACCGCGCCGGCGGGCGACGGCGCCTTCGCCGTCAGCCCCCGCACCACCGACCTGGCCATCCTGCGCCGCCAGATCGGCGAACTGGCGCGCGCGGTCTCGGCCCACGACGAGGACAAGGTGCTGCGCCTGATCCGCTCGGCGGTGCCCGAGTTCCTGTTCCAGGGGCAGGCGGCGGGGCAGTAGCCTCTCCACCCAGCTGGATCGCCTTCAGTCCGCGGCGGCCCTGGGCGTCCGCTGGCTCGCGGCCCTGGCGAGCACGAAACACAGGAAGATCGCCGGCACGCCCAGGGCCGCGGCCCCGGCGTAGAACAGGGCGTAGGCGTGCATCAGGTCACGCCCCTGCTGCAGCGACTCCACCACCAGCCCCGAGAACCCCTTCAAGGTCTTGCCGGTCCAGGCCAGGGCCGAACTCATCACGGCGTACTGGCTGGCGGTGTAGCCCAGGCTGGTCAGGCTGGACATGTAGGCCACCAGGGCGACGCCGGAGAAGCCGATGGCGAAGTTGTCGAAGGTCATCACGGCGGTGAACAGCAGGTCGTTGGGCGTGCCGGCCAGGGCCACCCAGCAGAAGCCGGCGATGCCGAGCGGCTGCAGGACGGCGCCGGCGATCAGGGTCTTGAAGAAGCCGATCCGCACCGAACACAGGCCTCCCGCGGCCAGTCCGAGGAAGGTGCCCCACAGGCCGATCGTGGAGCGGATGGCGCCCACCGTCAGCTTGGAGTAGCCGGCGTCGTGGTAGAAGGGGTTGGAGATCGGCCCCCTCAGATAGTCCGACAGGTGGTAGAGGGTGATGGTCAGCAGCATCACCAGGGCGAAGGCCCCGTGGGCGCGGAAGAATTCCACGAACGGCCCGACGATGGCGTCGAACAGGCCCCGCGGACTCCACAGCGGGGCGGCGTCGGACTTGGCGTGCATCACCGCGTCCGCCCGGGCCGGCTCGCGGGCCATCAGGGTGGCGGCGACCCCGATCGACATCGCCGCCCCGGCCACGACATAGGAGGTCGTCCAGCCGGCGAACTGGGCCAGCACCAGGATCAGGGCGTCGGTGCACAGCAGCGCGATGCGGTAGCCCAGCTGGTGGGCCGAGGACAGGAGACCCAGCTCCTCGGCCGTCTCGGCGGCCTCGATCCGCCAGGCGTCGACGACGATGTCCTGGGTGGACGAGGCGAAGGCCACGGTCAGCGCCAGCGCCCCGAAGGCGACGAGCCCTCTGGTGGGCCCGGTCAGCGCCATCCCCACCAGGGCGGCGCCGATCACCACCTGGGACAGCAGCAGCCAGCCGCGCCGCCGGCCGAGCTTGCCCGCGAACGGCACGTCCAGCCGGTCGATCAGGGGCGCCCAGAGGAATTTCAGCGAATAGGCCAGCCCGACCCAGGACAGGAAGCCGATGGTCTTCAGGCTCAGGCCGTCTTCGCGCAGCCAATAGCTCAGGGTGTTGGCCGTGAGCATGAAGGGCACGCCCGAGGAAAACCCCAGGAGCAGCATCACCAGCACGCGCGGGCGGCTGAGCGCGCGCAGCACCTCGCGCATGCTCGCGCGCCGGGCTCTCGGCTTGTTCAAGACTGCAGGGGTCGCTTGTTCGCCGTCGCTCATGGAGCCCCCAGGGCCCCGCAGGGAGCCCAAATCAGGACACCAGCTTGTCTTTCCCGGGCTCCGGCGTCCAGACCCGCGCGCCCCATCGGGCCAGCACGGCGCGCAAGGCCCCGATCTCGAGCGGCTTGGTCAGGAAATCGTCCATGCCGACCGCCATGCAGGCGCGGCGGTCGTCCTCGAACACATCGGCGGTCAGGGCCACGATGGGGGCGCCGAACCCTTCGCCGCGCAGCACCCGCGCTGCCTGGATGCCGTCCATGCCCGGCATGCGCACGTCCATCAGGATCAGGTCGTGCCCGCCGGTGCGGGCGGCGGCGACCGCCTCCTGGCCGTTGGAGGCGCATTCCACGGCGCAGCCCTCGCGCTCCAGCAGGGCGCGGGCGAGGATGGCGTTGATCGGGTTGTCCTCGGCCAGCAGCACGCGCAGGCCCACCGCGCTGGCCACGCTGATGCGTTCGTCCTCGGGAGACGGGGTGGCCGGCTGAACGGGTTCGCGCAGGGCCAGGATGCGCTGGCTCACCGAGGCGCGGCGCAGGGGCTTGATCAGGTAGCCGGCGAACCCGGCGGGGCGCAGGCCGGGGATCTCGGCGCGCTCGTCCGGCGCCAGCATCACCAGGCAGGGCGCGCCCTTGGGAGCCTCCAGGCCGCCGCCGTCGCCGAGCGCCCGGTCCAGCAGCACCGCGTCGTAGCCCTTGGCCGTGGCCGGTGCCGAGGCCACCGCCGTCACGCGGCCGCCGGAGGCCATGATCTGGCGCGAGGCGGCGGTGCGCACCACCCCGCTGGGCGAGGCCACCAGCACCCGCAGCCCCTTGAGCGGCGGCTGGGCTATCGGGGCGCCCGCGACCCGCAGGGACGCATACTTGAATCTGGCCTGGAACCAGAACTCCGAGCCGCAGTCCGGCGGCACGGTCAGGCCGACGCTGCCGCCGTGGGCGGCGGCCAGGCGGCGCACGATGGCCAGGCCCAGCCCGGCGCCCTCCAGCCGCGCCCCGGCGCCGGCGGCGCGGGCGTATTCCTCGAAGATGCGGGCCCGCTCCGATTCCGGCACGCCGGGGCCGGTATCCCGGACCGACAGGCGCAGGATCGCCCCGTCCCCGCCGTCGCGGGTCTGTTCGGCGTCCAGCAGGACGCCGCCGGTCTCGGTGAACTTCACCGCATTGCCGGCCAGGTTGAACAGGATCTG
>JAQGII010000320.1 GCA_028291305.1 Caulobacteraceae bacterium | reverse complement strand
AGACGGTGACGAACATGAAGCCGAACAGCACGATCAGGAGCGCGCCCACGATGTTCATGCGCAGCGAGTGCGCCATCAGGATCGCCCCGATCAACACCACGACGCCGAGCGCCACCCACTTCAGGGAAATGTCTCGGTCGGTCCTGGGGACCTCCTGGACCGCCGCCGCGGCGTCGCGCTTGACGCCGAAGTCGGCCAGGCCGCCCTTCAGGCCTCGCCAGATGGTCGGCAGGGCGCGGGCCAGGCTGATCAAGCCGCCGGCGGTGACCGCGCCGGCGCCGATATAGAGGATGTAGGCGCTGCGGATGTCGCCGGGCGACATGGCCGAGATCGGGGCCTTGCCTGGCGGGATGACGACGCCCGCGGCGGACCCGAAGAACTGGATGGCCGGGATCAGCACCATGTAGGCCAGCACGCCGCCGGCCGCCATGGTGGCGGCGATGCGCGGGCCGATGATGTAGCCGACGCCCAGCAGCTCCGGCGAGATCTCCGCGGCGACGGAGGCCTTGGCCAGCGGCGCGCCGAACACCTTCTCTGGCACGTCCTTCCACAGGTGGAAGGCCTCCATGGCCAGTTTGTAGACGATGCCGGCCAGGAAGCCGAAGACGATGGTGCGGGCGCCGGCGGACACCTGCGCCTCGGTCTGGGCCTGGGAGCCGGCGGCGGCCAGCTCATGCTCCTCGCGCGTGGCGCCGGCCTTCAGCACCTCGGCGCAGGCGGTGCCCTCGGGATATTTCAGGACCCCATGCTCCTGGACGATCAGGGCGCGGCGCAGGGGGATCATCATCAGGATGCCCAGGAGGCCCCCCAGGATACCCACCAGCATCACCCGGGTGATCTCCAGGTCGAAGCCCAGGATCATGATCGCCGGCATGGTGACGCCCAGGCCGAAGGCGATGGACTCCCCGGCCGACCCGGCCGTCTGGACGATGTTGTTCTCGAGGATGGTGGCCTTGGCGATCCCCAGGCGCTTGAGCACCCTGAAGAGGGTGATGGAGATCACCGCCACCGGGATCGAGGCGCTGACCGTCAGCCCGACCTTGAGCACCAGGTAGAGCGAGGAGGCCCCGAACACGATGCCCAGCAGCACCCCCGTGATCAGCGGCAGGATCGTCAGCTCGCGGAGCTGGGCGGCGGCCGGGATGAAAGGCGTGAACGCGCGCGGCGCGGCGGTGGTCGGTTCAGTGCTGGCCAAGCGGCGCCCCCGTGCTGATCGCCGGGACTACAGCACGCCCGGTCTCGGCGCGCCAATCGGTCAGTGGGCGGCGGGCCTATGTTTCGCCACTTCCGCGGGCTTGATGTCCAGCGGGGCGGGGGCGACCTGATTGTAGACGGTGGTCCGCCCCAGATCGATCGCCACGGTGCGCGACCCCTCCCAGATCATGTGCAGGGCCACGTAGAGGACGATGGCCAGGCCGATGTAGCCGATCCAGCGGAAGCGGTGCAGCAGGCGGGCGATCCAGCTGGCGGCCACGCCCATCAGGGCCACGGAGAGCAGCAGGCCGAGAATCAGGACGCTGGGATGCTCGCGGGCCGCGCCGGCCACCGCCAGCACATTGTCCAGCGACATGGAGAGGTCGGCCACCAGGATCTGCAGGAAGGCGTCGCGGAAGCTCTTGGCCGGGCGTACGGCCTCGCCGCCCTCCAGCAGGCTGTCGGCGTCGGCGGCGTCGTGGGCGGCCTGGGCGCGCAGCTCGCGCCACATCTTCCAGCAGACCCACAGCAGCAGCACGCCGCCGGCCAGCAACAGGCCGATGACGGCCAGGAGCTGGGTGGTGATCAGGGCGAAGGCGATCCGCATGACCACGGCGGCGGCCAGGCCCCAGACGATCACCTTGCGCCGCTGGGCGGTGGGCAGGCCGCCGGCGGCCAGGCCCACGGCCACGGCGTTGTCGCCGGCCAGCACCAGGTCGATCATCAGCACCTGGAACAGGGCGGTGACGGCCGAGGGCTCGAAGAGGGCGGCGAGGGCGTGCGGCATCGCCCTCTCAATGCGTCATGCGGAGGCGGGCTGCAACGGGGCTCTCCTTCCCCGACAGCTCCCCCATCAAGGGGAGCGGGAATCAGCGGCCCCGCGACCCCTCGTACAGCGCCACGGCGGCGGCGGCGGAGACGTTGAGGCTCTCGAAGCCGCCGGGCATGGGGATCCTGGCCAGCTCGTCGCAATGTTCGGCCACCAGGCGGCGCAGGCCCTCGCCCTCGGAGCCGAGGACCAGGACCGTGGGCGTAGCGTCCATCACCTGCGCCAGGGTGCGTTCGGCCTCGCCGGCCAGGCCCACGGCGCGCCAGCCCAGGTCGGACAGCTCTTCCAGCGCCCGCGACAGGTTCACCACGCGGGCGATGGGCACCCGGTCCACGGCGCCGGCGGCGGCCTTGACCAGGGCGCCGGTGAAGGTGGGCGCGTTGCGGTCCTGCAGCACCAGGCCCAGAGCCCCGAAGGCCGCGGCCGAGCGCAGGATCGCCCCGACGTTCTGCGGGTCGGTGACCTGGTCCAGCATCAGGAGAATCGCGCCGGGCCTGGGCTGGAACTCGGCCAGGGCCACGGGTTCCAGCGGGGCGATCTGCAGGGCCACCCCCTGGTGCACGGCGCCCTGAGGCAGTTCGCGGGCGATGAGCTGGTTGTCGAGGATCTGCAGGGCCGCCTGCTTGCCGAACTGGCCTTCCACCTGGCGCGCGCGCTCAGGGGTGGCGAGGAGGCGGTCGGGGGCTTGCCGGGCCGGATTGCCCAGGGCGGCCTCCACCGCATGCCAGCCCCAGATCCAGTCATCGGACACCGGCTGCGGGCGGCCGCCGGGACGCCGTCCGGAGCCCTGTTTGCGACCCTTCCAGGGCGCGTTGCGTTCGGTGGGGGAGGACACTATAAGACCCGCTCCAAATTGGGGCCCCAGGACGGGTCGCCGTCTCAAGGACCGTGGATCGGGGCTCTTAGCACCGCTCGACAGCCGAGGCGGAGGCTTTTCCAAAAGGCCCCGATAAGCTCCGGCGCGCGGGGGAATGTCCCGAGTGGCAAAGGGGGGGGACTGTAAATCCCCTGGCGTACGCCTTCGTAGGTTCGAGTCCTACTTCCCCCACCACGCGCCGGAC
>JAQGII010000304.1 GCA_028291305.1 Caulobacteraceae bacterium | reverse complement strand
TCCTCGCCGGACGCGTGACCGAAGCGGGCTACGAACTGGCCGGCCGCGCCGTGGTGCGCGACGACGTCACCCAGGTCCGCCGCCAGGCCCTGGAATGGGTCCATTCCGGCCAGGTCGACGCCATCGTCACCACCGGCGGCACCGGCCTGACCGGCCGCGACGTGACCCCCGAGGCGCTGGAGCCCCTGTTCGACAAGACCATCGACGGCTTCTCGGTGGTGTTCCACATGGTCAGCTACCAGACCGTGGGCCTGTCCACCCTGCAGTCGCGGGCCATCGCCGGCATCATCAAGGGCGTGTTCGTGTTCTGCCTGCCCGGCTCCAACGGCGCGGTGCGCGACGGCTGGGACAAGGTGATCCGCTGGCAGCTGGATAGCCGCCACCGCCCCTGCAACATGGTCGAACTGATGCCGCGGCTGCTGGAGAAGTAGGTGGAGAACAGGCTCACCCACCTCGACGCCGACGGCCGGGCGCGGATGGTCGACGTGTCGGGCAAGGAGTCCACGGCCCGCGAGGCGGTGGCCAGCGGGCGCATCCTGATGCATCCGCAGACCCTGGCCCTGGCGGTGTCCGGCCAGGGCAAGAAGGGCGAGGTCATGGCCGTGGCGCAGATCGCCGGCATCATGGCGGCCAAGCGCACCAGCGACCTGATCCCCATGTGCCACCCCCTGTCCCTGTCCTCGGTCAAGGTCGAGGTCGATCCGTCGGCGGACGGCTCCGGGCTGCAGGTGACCGCGCGGGTCAAGACCACCGGCCCGACCGGGGTCGAGATGGAGGCCCTGACCGCCGTGTCGGTGGCGCTGCTGACCGTCTACGACATGCTCAAGGCGGCCGACAAAGGCATGACCATCGAGGCCGTGCAGCTGCTGCACAAGAGCGGCGGCGCCTCGGGCGACTTCCGGCGCGTCTGATGAAGAACCTGAGCATCGAGGACGCCCGCGCCGCCATGCTGGCGCAGGTCCGCCCGCTGGGCTCCGAGAGCGTGCCCATCGAGCAGGCCCACGGCCGCGTCCTGGCGCATCCGGTCGACGCCGTGCGCGACCAGCCGCCGTTCGACGCCTCGGCCATGGACGGCTGGGCCGTGCGCCGGGCCGACGCCGCGGCCGGACCGGTGGAGCTGGACATCGCCGGCGAGAGCGCCGCCGGGCGCGGCTACGACGGGGAGCTGGCGCCCGGCCAGGCGGTGCGCATCTTCACCGGCGCGGCGGTCCCGCCGGGCGCCGACACGGTGGTCATCCAGGAGGACGCCGAAAAGCTGGACGGCAGGGTCCGGCTGGGACCCGTCCAGGGCGGCGCCGACAACATCCGCCCGCGCGGCGGCGACTTCTTCGCCGGCGACCGCCTGCTGGACCCCGGCCAGCGGCTCGACCCGTGGCGGCTGTCGCTGGCCGCCGCCGCCGGGCGCGGCACGCTCAGCGTCGCCCGCCGCCCACGCGTGGCGATCCTGTGCACCGGCGAGGAACTGGTGCGCCCGCCGCGCGAGCCCGGCCCCTGGCAGATCTACGAGTCCGGCAGCCTGGCCCTGTGCGCCCTGGTGGACGCCTGGGGCGGCATCGCCCAGCGGCTGGCCGCCGCGCGCGACGAGCAGGCGGCGGTGGTGCAGGCCGTCTCCGGGGTGGACGCGGACCTGATCGTCACCGTCGGCGGCGCCTCGGTCGGCGACTACGACATCGTCAAGCCGGCCCTGGGCCGGATGGGGCTGGAGCTGTTCGTGCAGTCGGTCAACATCCGCCCCGGCAAGCCGACCTGGTTCGGCCGGCTGGGAGACGAGCGGGCGGTGCTCGGCCTGCCCGGCAACCCGGCCTCGGCCCTGGTCTGCGCCGAACTGTTCCTGAGGCCCCTGGTGCGCGCCATGCTGGGCGCCGACCCCGAGCCGCGCTTCCTGCGGGCGCGCCTGCTGACCCCGCTGAAGGCCAACGGGCCCCGCGCGCACCTGATGCGGGTGCTGCTGGATCATGCCGACGACGGCGTCCTGACCGTGCGTCCCCTGGCCGACCAGGACTCCTCCCTGGTCACCGTCTTCGCCCGGGCGGACGGCCTGCTGCGCCGACCGGCGGGGGCCCCGGCGGCGGACGCGGGGGCGATGGTCGAGGTGCTGCGGCTGGAGCGGCTGTAGCAAGCATTGCGCTCATCCCGGCGAATGCCGGCGCCGGGGTGAGCGGACAGGATGGCTACCCCTCCAGCGCCTCCAGCAGCCCGCCCCCCAGGCCGTCGATGGCCACGGACTTGACCACGGCCCACACCTTCAGGCCCGGCCGCAGCTGGAGCTCCTCCACCGCGTCGGGGGTGAGCGCGCACAACAGCTCGCGCCCGCCATGGGCCACGCGCGCCAGGACGCGGCCGTCCTCGGCCTCGAGCCCGGCGATCTCGCCCTGCAGCACATTGCGCGCGGAGATGCGCTGCGGCGCATCGAGCGCCAGCATCACGTCGCGGGCCAGGACGAACAGGCGCACGCCGGCGCCCGCCGGCTGGTCCAGGCGCGGCACGCGGAAATCCCAGTCCCCGGCGCGGACCCGGGTCAGGCGCGCGTCGTGCGCCGCCACCCGCCCGTCCAGGGCGGTCCCGATCTGGGCGCGCGAGCCGGACAGCATCAGGTCCGGACGCGACACCAGGTCGGTGACCGGCCCCTGGGCCGCCACCCGGCCCTCGCGCATCACCACCAAGCGGTCGCCCAGGCGCACGGCCTCGGCCAGGCTGTGGGTGACGTAGAGCACCGGCACGCCGAAGCTGGCCTTGAGCCGCTCGAAGAAGGGCAGGATCTCGGCCCGGCGGGCGGCGTCGAGCGACGCCAGGGGCTCGTCCATCAGCAGCAGGCGCGGCTGGCTGAGCAGGGCGCGCCCGAGGCCCACCCGCTGGCGCTCGCCGCCGGA
>JAQGII010000303.1 GCA_028291305.1 Caulobacteraceae bacterium | reverse complement strand
GTGTTCGGCCTGGCCAGCGTGATCGGCCCGGTGGTCGGCGGTTTCTTCACCGAGCACGGCAATGTGGACATCGGCGGCGTGCACATAGCCGGCTGGCGATGGATCTTCTACCTCAACCTGACGCTGTCGCTGCTGTCGCTGTTCATGATCGTCACCCGCATGCCGACCTCGGTGCGGAAGCGCGCGGCCAAGATCGATTTCGCCGGCGCCGCCCTGATCGCCATCTCCGTGGCCTCGCTGATGCTGGCGCTGAGCTGGGGCGGGCACGTCCATCCCTGGGGCTCGCCGACCATCCTCGGCCTGTTCGCCCTGTTCGCCGCCGGCTTGGTCGCCTTCATCGCCGTGGAGCGGGTCGTCCCCGAGCCGGTGATGCCCATGGGGCTGTTCAAGATCCGCTCCTTCTGGACCACCACCCTGGCCTCGTTCCTGATCGCCATGTCGTTCATGGGCGTGGTCACCTTCATGCCGCTCTACCTGCAGCTGGGCCTGGGCGTGCCGGCGACCAAGAGCGGCGTGGCCATCCTGCCGATGATGTTCGGCCTCGTTTTGTCCGCCGGCCTGGCCGGGCGGCTGGTGTCCAAGCACGGCCACTATAAGCGCTACATGATCGGCGGCGCCCTGCTGCTGCTGGCCGGCATCTTCCTGATGAGCCGGATGGGCGAGGGGGCCGACGTGGTCCAGGTGGCCTGGCGCATGTTCGTGGTCGGCCTCGGGCTCGGTCCGGCCCAGAGTCTGTTCGCCACCGTGGCGCAGAATTCCGCCCCCGAGGGCCAGTTGGGGGTGGTGACCAGCGCCAGCCAGTTCTTCCGCCAGATCGGCTCCACCGTCGGCACCGCCCTGTTCGGCGCCCTGCTGACCGCCCGCCTGGCCGGCGAGATGACCGCGCGCGGCGAAGGCGGGAGCCAGACCGGCCTGGCCCAGCTGCAGGCCCTGGCCCTGAACCACGAGGGCCCGGTGGGCGCGGCCAAGATCGTCGTCGACCCGATCGTCAAGGCGGCCTTCTCGGTGGCCATGTCCGAGGTCTTCCTGGCGGCCCTGGCGGTGGTGGCCCTGGGCCTCCTCGCCATCCTGGCCATCCCCAACGTCCCCCTGCGCAAGCACCATGTGCACGCCGAGCCGGTGGCCGAGCCCGGCGAAGGCGCGAACGGGGTGGTGGAGGCCTGACATGCGGCGATTGGTCACGATCGACTTGGCCGGCGCCGATCTCGCGATGTTCGAAGCCTACGAAGCCAAGGTCTTGCCGCTACTGGAGAAGTATGGCGCGCGGCTGGAAATGCGGGTTCGCTCGGTCGATGGCCAGTGCGAAACGCATCTTCTATTCTTTCCAGATGCGCAGTCAGTCGAGGGCTATCGCTCGGACCCAAACCGCGTCGCCGTGCTGACCGAATGGGAAAGATCCGGCGCCAAGTCTTCCATAGTAGAGGTCGAGCGCGTCGGCTTCTGAGCCGCTGCCGCGTCCTTTTTCGTCATCCCCCGACTTGATCGGGGGACCCAAGCGACGTCAGCGAAGCGGACAGGTGGCTTGGGTCCCCCGGTTCGCCCTTCGGGCGGCGCCCGGAGGATGACGAGCTAGAGAAAACTGTACGGGTCCACGTCGATCACCACCCTTACCGATCCCGGAACGCGCACCCGCGCGCGCCAGGCGCCGAGGAAGGCCTGCAGGTCGACGGTGCGGTCGGCGCGCACCAAGAAGCGCTTGCGGCGGCGGCCGCGCACCAGGGCCAGCGGCGCGTCGGCGGGACCGTAGACCTCCACCTGGTCGGTGTTGGGCACGGCGGCGGCCAGGGCGCGGACATAGGTCTCCAGGGCGTCGGCGTCGGGCCCCGAGGCGATCACCGCCGCCAGGCGGCCGAACGGCGGCAGGCGGGCGGCCTCGCGCTCGGCCATCTCCACGGCGACGAAGCCGTCGCGATCCCCGGCCTGCAGCGCCTGCATCACCGCATGGTCGGGGGCGTAGGTCTGCAGCAGGGCGCGGCCCGGCCGCTCGGCCCGCCCGGCGCGGCCGGTGGCCTGGGCCAGCAGCTGATAGGTGCGCTCGGCGGCGCGCAGGTCCCCGCCGCGCAGGCCGAGGTCGGCGTCGACCACGCCGACCAGGGTCAGGTTGGGGAAGTTGTGGCCCTTGGCGGCGGCCTGGGTGGCCACCAGGATGTCGATCTCGCCGTCCTCCATCCGCCCGATCAGGCGACGCGCGGCCTCGGCGTCCATCACCGTATCGGACGAGAACACCGCCACCTCGGCGTCCGGGAACAGGGCGCGCGCCTCCTCCTCGACCCGCTCCACCCCGGGCCCGATCGACACCAGGCTGTCGGCCGCACCGCAGTGGGGGCAGGCCTTGGGCTTGGGCATGGAGAAGCCGGTCAGGTGGCAGATCAGGCGACCGGTGTAGCGGTGCTCGACCAGCCAGCTGTCGGTGTCGGGCGCCGTCATCCGCTCGCCGCAGGCGCGGCACAGCACCAGCGGCGCATAGCCCCGGCGGTTGAGGAACAGCAGCACCTGCTCGCCGCGGCCCAGGGTCTCGGCCACCGCCGTGACCAGCGGCGGCGACAGCCAGCGGCCGGGCTCGGGCGGGGCCTCCCTCAGGTCGATCAGGCCGATGTCGGGCAGGCGGGCGGCGCCGTGGCGGGCCTTCAGCTTCAGCCAGCGGTAGCGGCCGGTCTCGGCGTTCCACAGGCTCTCCAGCGACGGCGTGGCCGAGGCCAGCAGCACCAGCGCGCCCTCGATCTTGGCCCGCGCCACGGCCATGTCGCGGGCGTGGTAGATGAAGCCCTCCTCCTGCTTGAACGAGCCGTCGTGCTCCTCGTCGACGACGATCATGCGCAGGGTCGTGAACGGCAGGAACAGGGCCGAGCGCGCGCCCACGACGATGCGGCAGCGGCCGGCGCCCACCGCCTCCCACACCTTGCGCCGCCTGGGCGGGGCGATGCCGGAGTGCCACTCGCCGGGCATGACGCCGAAGCGCTCCTCGAAGCGCGCCAGCACCGCCTGGGTCAGGGCGATCTCGGGCAGCAGCACCAGCACCTGCGCCTGCGGATCGGCGCGCAGCAGGTTGGCCACCGCCTCCAGATAGACCTCGGTCTTGCCCGAGCCGGTCACCCCATCCAGCAGCGCCGCCTGGAAGCCGCCCTGGTCCAGCAGCCCGGTCAGCGCCTTGGCGGCGGCGGCCTGGCTGGGGTTGAGCGGCGTGGCCGGCCGGTCCGGGTCCGGCTCGGGGAAGGCGGCGGGGACGATCTCGAACACCGCCTGCAGCGCGCCCTCGTCGATCAGGCCCTTGACCACGCCCGAGGAGACCCCGGCCCGGGCCATCAGGGCGGCGGGGCTGAGCGGGCCGTCGGCGGCGGCCTGCAGCACCTTGGCCCGGGCCGGCGTGGCGCGGGCGGGGGCGAGCCCGGTGGCGACCAGCTTGCGTTCGGGCCGGGGCCGGGGCGCGCG
>JAQGII010000298.1 GCA_028291305.1 Caulobacteraceae bacterium | reverse complement strand
TGGCGCGGCGCCTCGCCCGATCTCGCCCGCATGGTCATCCCGATGCTGTCGCAGCGGCCGATGACGCCCGCGGCGAGCGCCTTCGCCCGCCGGCTGATGTCCACCGGCGCCGCGGCGCCGGAGGGGGCGGGGGCGGACGCCGACCTGGCCGCCGCCCGCATCGGCGCGGTGCTGGCCCTGGGCGACGCTCCCGGCGCGCAGACCATGATCCAGCACACCCCGGGCCTGCGCCAGAACGCGGCCCTGGCCCATGTCGCCGCCGAAGCCGATCTTGTCCTGGGCCGCGAGGACGAGGCCTGCGCCGTCGGCGACGGCCTGACCGTGGGCAAGGACCAGCCCTATTTCCGCCGCCTGCGCGCCTACTGCCTGCTGCGGGCAGGGGACCTGCCGGGCGCCCAGCTGGCCTACGACCTGGCCGAGGAACAGGCCAAGGACGACGTCTACAAGCGCCTGATGAGCGCGGCGGTGTCGCATACGCCGGCCGGCGACGCCTCGCTGCGCAACGGCCTGGAGTACGCCCTGTCGCGCCGGCTGCAGCTCGATCTGGGGCCGGCCATGGCCAAGGCCTGGGCGCCGATCCCGCCGGTGGTGGCCAAGGATTCCGGCGCGCCGCTGGGCGCCCAGTCGGCCGCCGCCGCCCGCATGGCCACGCCGGTCAACGACGTGTCCCGGGCCGCCAGCCTCAACCCGGCGGTGCGCGACGCGGCCCTGGCCCTGGCGGACAACAGGATCACCCCGCAGATGGCCGACGAACTGGTCGGCGCCGGCCAGTCCGGCAGCGTCGAGGCCCAGGGCGCCGCGGCCCTCTACGCCGCCGCCGGGGCGCAGGCGGACCCCCGGGTGCGCGCGGTGTTCGCCGGCTTCGACATCGGCCGGTCGACCGCCAACCAGGCCCGCCTGCTGGAGATGGACGCCACCGCCACCAGCGGCGGCAAGGGCGACGCGGCCCTCCTGGCCCTGTGGCTGGCGGCCGACGCGGGCGAGGCGGGACCGACGGCGGCGGACCGCGCGCGGATCGTGCGGGCGCTGAACCGGGCCGGCTTCAAGGACGACGCGCGGGTCTACGCCCTGGAGGGGGTGCTGACCCTGCAGCCGCCCCCGCCGCCCCCGCCGCCGCCCAAGAAGCCGCCGGCCAAGAAGCCCGTGCGGCGGAAGGCGCGGCTTGACTAGCGGCCAGCCCGACACCGCGGCCAAGGGCGGCGACTGGACCGACGCCTTCCTGGAGATGATGGCGGTCGAGCGCGCCGCGGCCAGGAACACCCTGACCGCCTATGCCCGCGACCTGGGCGACGCCCGCGGCTTCCTGGCCGGCAAGGGCCGCGACCTGTCGGACGCCGCGGCGGAGGATATCGAAGCCTATTTCCACGAGATCGGCGTACGCGGCCTGTCCCCCGCCACCGCCGCCCGGCGCCGCGCGGCGGTGCGCCAGTTCTACCGTTTCGTGCTGGGCGAGGGCTGGCGCCAGGACGACCCCTCGCGCCGGGTGGATGCGCCCAAGAGAGGCCGCACCCTGCCCAAGGTGCTGTCGCGCGCCGAGGTGGAGGCCCTGATCGCGGCGGCCGGCGCGCGCGACGGCGCCTCCGGCCTGCGCCTCGGCTGCATGATCGAGCTGCTCTACGCCTCGGGCCTGCGCATATCGGAACTGCTGGCCCTGCCCCTGGCCAGCCTGGCGCGCGATCCGGCCTATCTGATCGTCAAGGGCAAGGGCGGCAAGGAGCGGCTGGCCCCGCTCAACGACGCGGCCCGCGCCGCGGTGAAGGCCTATCTGCCGGTGCGCGCCGGCTTCCTGCCTAAGGGGGTCAAGGAGAGCGCCTGGCTGTTCCCCTCGCGCGGGGCGGGCGGTCGGCTGACCGCGCGCAGGATGGCCCAGCTGCTGGACGAGGCGGCCGCGGGCGCCGGCATCGATCCCCAGCGCGTCAGCCCGCACGTGCTGCGCCACGCCTTCGCCACCCACCTGCTGGAAGGCGGCGCGGACCTGCGCGCCGTGCAGACCCTGCTCGGCCACGCCGACATCGCCACCACCCAGATCTACACCCACGTCGCCGAGGACCGCCTGCGCGAGGTGGTGCAGAGCAAGCACCCGCTGGCGCGCAAGGGCGATTAGGACCCGCTCATCCCGGCGAGCCGCAGGGCGGCGCGAGGCAGCCAAGGCCGGGGGCCTCGGGGTCGAAAGCAGACACAACCTTCAGCCGCCACCATCTGATCTGGGTCCCGGCCTTCGCCGGGATAAGCGGTGGGGGCGGACCTACTGCTGCTGCTGTTGGATCTGTTCCTGGTACATGTGCACGGCCCGTTGGTCGCGGCGGCGGCGCACGTCGTTGCTGAACACCGGCTTGGCCAGGCGCATGAACGCCGGCTCGGCGGCGGTCGAACGCGACCGGCGCACCGACACCCCGACCACCAGCTGGCTGTCCTCGTCGCCCTTGTAGACCCCGCGCGAGGGGGGCACGTCGTCGTAGTCGCGGCCGATGGCGACCGACACGTGGCGCTCGCCGGCCAGCACATTGTTGGTGGGATCGAAGCCGACCCAGCGCAGGGACGGCAGGAACACCTCGACCCAGGCGTGGGTGGCGTCCGGATCGGAGCGGTCGCCCTCCGAACTGTCGGTGAACAGGTAACCCGAGACGTAGCGCGCCGGGATGCCCCACGACCGGCAGACGGCCAGCATGATGTGGCTGAAGTCCTGGCAGACGCCGCTGCCGGATTCCAGGGCCAGGTCGATCGGGCTGTCGGCCTCGGTGGCGCCCGGCACATAGTCGAAGGACTCGCACAGGATCTGGTTCAGGCGGCGCACGGCGGTGAGCGGGTCCAGCCTGCGCAGGTCGTTCAGGCCCTTCTGTTCGATGAAGGCGTGCAGCGCAGGCGTCTCCACCGCATAGCCCCAGGGCTGCAGGAACTCGAACCCGTCGCTGAGCACGAAGTCGCTCTTGAGCCTTTGCCATTCGGCCATGTCCAGGGCCTCGGGCAGGTCGACGCGGGGATTGGTCTCCACCGCCGAGCGGGCTTCGATGCGCAGGGACTGGTGCGGCTGGGGCACGTCGAAATGGTAGACGGCGTTGCCGAAGCTGTCGGCGTAGGAGAACAGCCGGGCGGGGGGATCGATGTCCAGTTCGAAGCTGACCAGGCGCTGCGAGCCGCTCTTCTGCGGCTGCATCCACAGCTCCATCACGCTTTCGCGGACCGGGCCGGCGTAGTGGTATTCGGTGACGTGGCGGATCTCGAGGAGCATGGAATGCCTCAGGCCGGCAGGCGGCGTTCGAGCGGATAGGCGACGAAGGCCTCGTAGACCGCTTCATGGATGCGCGCGCATTCCTGCACGATGGTGGCGAGATAGGCCGAGGCCCCCATCTGGGCGACCTCGTCGAACTCGGCGAACTCCAGCCGCGCGCTGAGGCGCCCGGCGAGGCGCTCGGGGGTCGCCCCCTCGAACACCTCGGCATAGCGGCTGGCGCGGATCAGGTGTTCCTGCACGCGGGCGGCGCAGAAGCGGATCGAGCGGGGAAATTCCTCGTCGAACAGCAGGAACTGCATCAGCAGGCGCGGCTGCAGCTCGGCGGTGTAGACCCGCAGATAGGGCTCCAGCGCGCAGGCCATGCGCAGCACGCTCAACTGGGCGAAGTGGTCGTTGAGCAGATAGCCCCCCGCCGCGTCGCCGAAGCAGACGTCGAGCAGCCGGGCGATCAGCTGGGCCCGTTCCAGGTAGACGCCGGTCAGCAGGAACCGCCAGCCCTCGCCGTGGCTCATGGTGG
>JAQGII010000073.1 GCA_028291305.1 Caulobacteraceae bacterium | reverse complement strand
TAACCCTCTTTATTTCAGCAACATCCCGTCGCCGAAGTAGGCGCCCTGGTCGCCGAGCATTTCCTCGATGCGGAGCAGCTGGTTGTATTTGGCCGTCCGGTCCGAGCGGGCCAGAGAGCCGGTCTTGATCTGGCCGCAGTTGGTGGCCACCGCCAGGTCGGCGATGGTCGAATCCTCGGTCTCGCCCGAGCGGTGCGACATCACCGAGGTGTAGCCGGCCCGGTGCGCCATATCGACGGCGTCGAGGGTCTCGGACAGGGTGCCGATCTGGTTGACCTTGATCAGGATGGAGTTGGCCAGGCCGGCCTTGACGCCGTCCTGCAGGCGGGCGGGATTGGTGACGAACAGGTCGTCGCCCACCAGCTGCACCTTGGCGCCCAGGGTCTGGGTCAGCAGCTTCCAGCCTTCGAAATCGTCTTCCGCCATGCCGTCTTCGATCGAGACGATGGGGAACTTGGCGACCAGGCCGGCGAGGTAGTCGACCATGCCCCTCTGATCCAGCGTCTTGCCTTCGCCCTCCAGCAGGTACTTGCCGCCCTTGAAGAACTCGGTGGAGGCCACGTCCAGGCCCAGCACGAAGTCCGAGCCGGCCTTGTAGCCCGCGCCCTCCCCGGCCTTGACGATGAATTCCAGCGCGGCTTCCGCCGACGCCAGGTTGGGGGCGAAGCCGCCCTCGTCGCCGACGTTGGTGTTGTGGCCGGCCTTCTTCAGCCCCGACTTGAGGTTATGGAAGATCTCCGCGCCCATGCGCAGGGCTTCGGCGAAGGTGGCCGCGCCGGTCGGCAGGATCATGAATTCCTGGATGTCGATCGGATTGTCGGCGTGGGCGCCGCCATTGATGATGTTCATCATCGGCACCGGCAGGATGCGGGCCGAGACCCCGCCCACATATTTGTAGAGCGGCAGCGAGGCCGATTCGGCCGCCGCCTTGGCCACCGCCAGGGACACGCCGAGGATGGCGTTGGCGCCCAGGCGGCTCTTGTTGGCCGTGCCGTCCAGCTCGATCATCGTCTTGTCGATGCGGCGCTGGTCCTCGGCGTCCATGCCGGCCAGGGCGTCGAACAGCTCGCCGTTGACCGCCGCGACGGCCTTGAGCACGCCTTTTCCGTTGTAGCGGGCCTCGTCCCCGTCCCGCTTCTCGACCGCCTCGTGGGCGCCCGTGGAGGCCCCGGACGGGACCGCGGCGCGGCCGAACGAGCCGTCCTCCAGCACCACATCGACTTCGACCGTGGGATTGCCCCGGCTGTCGAGGATTTCGCGGCCGACGATGTCGATGATTTCGGTCATGGGGAATCTGCTCGAGGCTGGATAAAGAAAAAGCGCGCGAGCCTTAGCCCACGCGCTGGTCTTTGAAAATCCGTCATCCTCGGTCAATGAGCGGCAAAGCCGCGAAGCCGAACCGAGGACCGGGCGCAAACGCGCCGCTGGGGGGATCAGTCTTCCTTGACGTCCAGGACCTGGCGGCCCTTGTACATGCCGGTCTTCAGGTCGACGTGGTGCGGCCGGCGCATCTCGCCGGTGTCCTTGTCTTCAATGAAGCTGTTGGGCGCCAGGGCGTGGTGCGAGCGGCGCATGTTGCGGCGCGACGGCGAGGTTTTGCGTTTAGGAACGGCCATCGGGATCTCTCGGCGCGTGAAATGACTGCGGCGGCAATCGCTGCCGCCGACGTGAGCCGGGGTGTATGCCGCAAAGGCGCTTGGATATCAAGCCGGCTCCGGATTGACGATGAAGTCCTCCGGCATGGGCGGTCCCCACAGGTAGACGCTGTCTTCCGGCGCGAGCTCGCGCGGCGGAACCTCGGTCCCCGGCGGGATGTAGTCGATATCGCAAAAATATTCGATCCAGCCGCCCCACGGGTCGCGGATGTACCAGAACCAGTTGGAGCCGGCGACGTGGCGGCCGAAGCCCCAGCCGCCGTGGCCGAGCGAGGCCATGTGCTGCCCGCCGACCCCGATCTGGTCGATGTTGGCGACCTCGAAGCTCAGGTGGTGGAAGCCGTGGGCGTGCGACTGGCCGAAGCCGAGGATGTGGTGGTCGCTGCCGTGCCTGCCGTGCAGGAAGGAGACATGCTCGTTGCCGTCCGACAGCCCCAGGCCCAGCACGTCCAGGTAGAAGCGGTTGCTGCGCTCCAGGTCCGAGGAAAACAGGAAGGTGTGGCCAAGGCGCAGGGGCTGCGGCCTGGTGGCGGCCCGGGTAGGCGAATGGCGCCAGCCGGCGGGCGCGGCGAGCTGGCTCTGGCGGCGAGCGTCAGGGGTTTTCTTGTCGCCGGGCGCGATCTGGATCGCCATGCCGTCCGGATCGCCCACCCAGATCGAGCCGGGTTCGGGCTCCACGCCCCTGGGCGGAGCGATCAGCTTCAGCCCCCTCGCCTCGACATGGGTCTTGAAGCGGGGGATGTCCTCCTCGAAGGCGGCGAAGGTCAGGTGGCCGACGCGCCGCCTGGGGCCTTCGCGCAAGGTGGCGGCGGGGCCGGCGGAGGTCGCCGCGCGCAGGGCCATGCCGCCACCTTCCAGCTGCGTGTGCAACCCGAAGGCCGAGTAGAAATCTTCCGCCTCGTCCAGGCGCGGCTGCTCGATGCCGACCGCCAGCAGCGAATGCACTGCCGGCTGGACCAGAGGCATCGGCGGCGTCATACGTTCGGACGGCTCGATCATCGGTTCCTCCGCTCTTGGCGGCGCTCAGCCCGGGGATTCGGTCCCAAATGGACCGGCCTGGATCTCAGCCGTCCACCAGGTTGGCGAGCACGATGGCGCAGTGCAAGCCTTCCGGTCGCCAGTCGTAGCGGACGCTCTCGCCGCGCCCCCGGCCGGCGATCGACTGGATCAAGGTCGAGCCGAAGCCGTGGCGCGTGGGCGGAGAGACGCACGGACCGCCCGATTCGATCCATTCGATCCGCACGGCGGAACCTTCGGACCGCCACTGGACGCTCAGGCGCCCGGCGGGGACCGACAGGCAACCGTACTTGGCCGAGTTGGTGGCTAGCTCATGCAGGATCATGGACAGCTGCTGGACCCGCTCGGCCCCCACGATCAGCGATCCGCCCGCAAATTCGGTCCGCTCCAACCCGTAGGGCGCCAGCTCGCCCTCGAGGAGGCTGCGGATGTCCACACCCCGCCAGCGGCGGTCGGCCAGCAGGCCGTGGGCGTTGGCCAGGGCGACCAGGCGGGCGCTGAACACCTCCGCGAACCGCTTGGGATCGTCCTTGGGCATGGTCGACACCAGGCCCTGCAGGACGGTCAGGATGTTGCGGGAGCGATGATCGACCTCGCGGATGAGCAGCTCGCGATCCTCTTCGACGGTCTTGCGCGTGTTGATGTTCTCGGAGAGGCCGTACCAACAGGTGATGCGGCCGTTGGCGTCCTTCGCGGCATAGGCCTGGGAGCGCATCCATACGTAGGCGCCATCGAGTCGACGGCCCCGGAATTCGACCAGATAGGGTTCGCCGGTCGCGAGGGCTTCGGCCCACGCCCGGTCGACTGCCTGCCTGTCGTCCGGATGCACAAGGTCCTTCCACCCCTCGCCGAGGAGATCCTCCTGCGGCGCCCCGGTTAAGGTCGATATCTTCTTGGGCAGCAAGGTGAGCCGTCCCTGCGGGTCGGCGGTCCAGGCGATGTGCGGCGTCAGGTCGACGAACCGGCGGCTGTGCTCCTGCGAAACCTTCAGCTGGCTCAGCGCGCTGTCCGTCTTGGTCCGTTCATGGCCCACCTGCCATGCGACATGGCGTAGGGCGAGTGTGATGGCCGCGACGATGGCCACCGCCGCCAGATGCACGGGCAGGCTGAAGCGTTCGCTGTCGCCGATCATGTCCCAGGTAAACAGCAGCCACCCGACGATGCCCATCCCCGCCGCGGCCGTCAGCGCTGCAGCCGCGCCGCCCAGCGCGGCGCCCACAATCACGCCCAGGAAGAAGCATTGATAGGGATAGCCGTGACCGGAAAGCAGGTTCAGCGTCTGCGCCAATCCAAGTCCGAACGCGGCCGCCCCAAGTCCGTAGGCCACCGAAGTCGCAAGTCCGACCCTCTGCGCAAATACCGCAGTCATTTTCCCGAGAAGCGCGTGCCCACGAATAGTCATTCTGTGAGGCCATTTGGCGCTGAAACGCGCCCAAACCAAAACGTGACGCGGACGGTTATGATCCGGGTCTTGGCTGACCGAAATCAAATAAGATCAGATATGTCGACGACCCGACTTTTCAGTCGCTTTATTGGTCCAGCCAGTCGCGCCAGGAGGTCCAGGCCAGGAAGGCCTCGGCCGCCCGGCGATAGCCCTCGGCATTGGGGTGGGCGCCGTCGCTCTGGCCGAGCATGTAGCTGTCGCCGAGGAAGCAGACCCCGACGTCAGGCCCGCTCATCTAGACCAGCCGGCTCTGTTCCTTGGCCGCCGCGATGAAGCTGCGGAACAGGGGGTGCGGGGCGAAGGGGCGCGATTTCAGTTCGGGATGGAACTGTACCCCGACGAACCAGGGGTGGTCCTCGCGTTCGACGATCTCCGGCAGCACGCCGTCGGGCGACAGGCCGGAGAACTTCAGGCCGGCGTCCTCGATCGCCTTGCGATAGCCGATGTTCACTTCGTAGCGGTGCCGGTGGCGCTCGGAGATGGCCGGGCCGCCATAGATGTCGTACACCCGCGTGCCCGGCTGCAGCACGGCGTCATAGGCGCCCAGGCGCATGGTGCCGCCGAGGTTGTCGCCGGCCTGGCGCGTCTCGCGCGCGTTGCCTCGGGTCCATTCGGTCATCAGCCCGACCACGGCGTTGGGGGTTTCGCCGAATTCGGTGGAGGAGGCGTCCTTGATGCCGGCCACGTTGCGCGCCGCCTCGATCACCGCCATCTGCATGCCGAAGCAGATGCCGAAATAGGGAACGCTGTGCTCGCGGGCGAACTGCACCGCGCGGATCTTGCCCTCCGCGCCCCGCTCGCCGAAGCCGCCCGGCACCAGGATGCCGTGGACGCCCTCCAGCCGCACGGCGGCCGAGCCGTCGTCGCCCTCGAAGGTCTCCGATTCGACCCAGTCGAGGTTGACCTTGACGTTGTTGGCCACGCCGCCGTGGGCGAGGGCCTCGATCAGCGACTTATAGGCGTCCTTGAGCACCGTATATTTGCCGACCACCGCGATGGTCACTTCGCCGTCCGGGTTGGTGACGCGCTCGGAGATCTGGTTCCAGCGCGACAGATCCGGCGGCGGCGCGTCGTCGATGCCGAAGGCGTCCAGCACCTCCCGGTCCAGGCCCTGCTCGTGGTAGTCGAGCGGCACGCTGTAGATGTTGCTGGAGTCCATCGCCTGGATGACGGCGGTCTCGCGCACGTTGCAGAACAGGCCGATCTTGCGCCGCTCCTCGGGAGGGATCGGCTGCTCGCAGCGGCACAGCAGGATGTCGGGCTGGATGCCGATGGAGCGCAGCTCCTTGACCGAGTGCTGCGTCGGCTTGGTCTTCATCTCGCCGGCGGTCTTGATGAAGGGCAGCAGCGTCAGGTGCATGAACACCGCGTGGCGGCGCGGCAGCTCGTTGCCCAGCTGACGGATGGCCTCGAAGAACGGCAGGCCCTCGATGTCGCCGACCGTGCCGCCGATCTCCACCAGCACGAAATCGACGTCGCCTGCGTCCGACAGGACGAAGTTCTTGATCTCGTTGGTGACGTGCGGGATCACCTGGACGGTGGCGCCCAGATAGTCGCCGCGCCGCTCCTTCTCCAGGATGGTCTTGTAGATCTGCCCGGTGGTGATGTTGTCGCCCTTGGTGGCCGACACGCCGGTGAAGCGTTCGTAGTGGCCGAGGTCGAGGTCGGTCTCCGCCCCGTCGTCGGTGACGAACACCTCGCCGTGCTGGTACGGCGACATCGTGCCGGGATCGACGTTCAGATAGGGATCGAGCTTACGCAGGCGGACCTTATAGCCGCGCGCCTGCAGTAACGCGCCAAGAGCCGCGGCGGCGATGCCTTTCCCGAGGGAGGAGACGACGCCGCCGGTGATGAAAATGTACCGGGCCATGGGCGATCAGCTTAGTGCTGATTCGGGGAAGTCAGGACCGCCCGGCGGTTTGAACATGTGGACGACTAGTTTTTCTTGGGGGCCGGAGCCGGCGCTGAGGGAGTCGGTGCGCTCAGCACGCCGAACGGATCGTTGGACGGCTGGGCCGGACCGGCGGGAGCCTGCGGCGTCGGGGTCGGGGCCTGCAGGGCGGGAGCGGACGAGCCCGCGGCGGGCGCGGCCGGGGCGGCGCCCGGGACCGAGGACGGCGATTGCGGCGCTGACAGGTCCAGGCTCTGCGGGTTGATGTGGTCGACGATCGAAGCGGCGCCGCCGTGCGCTTTGCCGCTCAGCACGGTCTGGGTCATGCTCAGCACGAAGAAGACGGTGGCCAGGATCCAGGTCAGGCGGGTCAACAGGTCGCCCGCGCCGCGGGTGGTCAGGAAGCCCGACGGCCCGCCGCCGCCGCCCATGCCCAGCGCGCCGCCTTCGGACCGCTGGATCAGCACCACGGCGATCAGCGCGATACACACGAAGACGTTGATGACCAGGAGGATGTTGACCAGGATCTGCAAGGAAGGGAGCCCGTGAATTTCAAAAGCATGTGGACGCTCCCCGGTTTGAAGTCCAGGAGCGCCGATCAAGCGGCCCCTCTAACACCATCGGTGTTTGGGTGCAAAGGGACGCGAGGCGATTAGCCCGCCGCACGCACGATGGCGAGGAAGTCCGCGGCCTTCAGCGAGGCTCCGCCGACCAGGGCGCCGCCCACCTCCTTGGCCTTCAGGATCTCGGCGGCGTTGGACGGTTTCACCGAGCCGCCATAGAGGATCGGCGCGCTGCGGCCCGCCTCCCCCAGCGTCCGCGCCATCGCCGCGCGCAGGGCCACGTGGGATGCCTCGATCTGGTCCAGCGTCGGCGTCAGGCCGGTGCCGATGGCCCAGATCGGCTCGTAGGCGACGGCGAAGGCGGTCCCGGCCAGCGCCGGCGGCAGCGAGCCCTGCACCTGGCGGCAGATGACCTCCAGCGTGCGGCCGGCCTCGCGCTCGGCCAGGGTCTCGCCCACGCAGATGATCGGCTCCAGCCCGGCTCGGAGCGCCGCCTCGGCCTTGGTCGCCGTCAGGGCGTCGGATTCGCCGTAGGCGGAGCGTCGCTCCGAATGGCCCAGGATGACCATGCGCCCGCCGGCGTCGGCCAGCATCTCGGCGCTGATGTCGCCGGTGAAGGCGCCGCAGGCCTCGGTGTGGATGTCCTGTCCGCCGACGATCACGTCGCAACCCTCCACCGCCCGCGCCAGGCGCTCGACCAGCGTGGCGGGGGCGCAGATCGCCACCCGGGCCGCCGCCGGCCGGGCCGTCAGCGCCGCCGCCACCTGACGGGCTTCATCGACGGCGGGGCCCAGCCCGAACATCTTCCAGTTTCCGGCGATCAGGGGACGGGGCGCGGTCATCGAAACTCCAGGAGTCGGGACCGCCTCAAAGCCGCCCCCGTCGCCCTGCTAGGACAATCGCGCGCGCGTGTCATCCACCCTTGCGTCGCGGTCCTGAACGCGGCCTTGGGGTGCGGCGCCTTGCCGGATGGCGGAAGCGTCCACTATACCCGCCGGACGCCCGCGTCCGGCCCGCCACGGGACAGGGCGCGCGCGACAAGATAAGAAATGGGCCGCAAGCCCGCCGCAGGATCTCAAGGACCGCCTTATGCTCTCTTTCTTCCGCTCGATGGCGAAGTCCAAGGTCCTGGCCGTGCTGCTGGGCGTGCCCCTGCTGGCCGGCTTGCTGACCATCGGCAGCGTGCGCGCCGACCTGGGCAACGTGTTCGCCCGCGACGCGGTCATCACCGCCGGCTCGCGCGTCTACACCTCCGCCGACTTCAAGCGCGAGTTCGAGTCCTACCGGCGCGAATCGCAGCAGCAGGGCCAGCCGATCACCGCCGAGGACGCGGTGGCCCAGGGCCTGGACCAGCGGATGCTGGGCGCTTTCGCCGAGCGGGAATCCATGTCGCAGATGCTGCACAAGCTGGGCGTGTGGCCGTCCGACAAGCTGGTGGTCGAGCAGATCGCCAAGATCAAGGCCTTCTTCGACCCGATCTCCGGCAAGTTCGACCAGAAGACCTACATCGCGCGCCTACAGGAAAACGGCCTGACGCCGGCGACCTTCGAGAAGAACCTGCGCGACGAGGTGGCCTTCAACCACTTCGCGTCCGGCGTCGCCGCCGGCCTGCGGGCCCCGCGCCTCTACGGCTCCCTGGTGGGCGCGTTCGGCTTCGAGGTGCACAACCTCAGCCTGTTCGCCATCAATCCCAAGATCCTCGGCGAGGAGCCCAAGCCGACCGACGCGGACCTGCTCAAGATCATGAAGGCCAACGCCGCGGCCCTGACCGACCCGGAAACCCGCACCCTGACCCTGGTGCGCTTCAGCGCCCAGCAGATCGCCCCGACCGTCACCGCCGACCCGGCCGAGGTGAAGAAGCGCTACGACTTCCGCAAGGACACCCTGTCGTCGCAGGAAGCCCGCAGCCTGGTGCAGATCTCGGTCAAGACCCCGCAGCAGGCCGCCGAAGTCGCCGCGCAGCTGCGCAAGGGCTATGACCCGACCGCGGTGGCCAAGAGCGTCGGCAGCGATCCGCTCAACTACGCCAACGCCATCAAGACCTCGATCGCCGATCCCAAGGTCGCCGACGTGGCCTTCGCCCTGCCGGCGGGCGCCGTGTCCGATCCGATCCAGGGCCAGCTCGGCCTGGCCGTGGTCAAGGTGCTCAAGGTCACGCCCGGCCACACGGTCAGCTTCGAGGACGCCAAGGCGCAGATCGAGCAGGAGGTGAAGGCCGCCGCCGCCGCCGACAAGGCCAACGACCAGGCCCAGAAATTCGAAGAAGCGCACGAGAAGGGCTCGACCCTGGCCGAGGCCGCCAAGGCGGCTGGCGCCGCGCCGGTGCAGGTCGGTCCGGTGTCCTCGCAGGGCAACGACGCCGACGGCAAGCCGTCCGGCCTGTCGCCGCGCCTGCTGAAGGAAGCCTTCGCCCTGCCCCAGGGCGGCGAGACCGACGCCGTGCAGGACAGCAAGGGCGAGTATTTCGCCGTGCGCGTCGACAAGATCATCCCGCCGGCCCTGCCGACCCTGGACAAGGTGCGTCCGCGCCTGACCGAGTTCTTCCTGCAGCAGGAGATGAGCAAGCGCCTGGACGCCAAGCTCAACGAGCTCAGCGCCCGCGTGAAGAAGGGCGAAAGCCTGGACGCCGTGGCCCAGTCGGTCGGCTCGGCGGTGACCCACCTGTCGATCACCCGCACCCAGGCGCAGCAGAGCCGCAACCTGCGCCCCGAACAGGTCAACCAGATCTTCGCCGCCAAGACCGGCGAGGTGTTCGCCACGGGCGCCGTGGTGGCCAGGATCGACTCCATCACGCCCCCGCCGGCCGGGGTCATCGCCGCCACCCTGCCCGGCGGCCAGGTGCAGATGTCGCGCGGCATCTTCGAGGAGATGCAGCAGGAAGGCCGCGCCTGGGCCAAGACCCAGGTCAAGCCGAAGATCAACATCACCCTGGCCCGCCAGGCGATCGGCGTGCAGCCCAGCGACGGCAAGGGCGCTGCGGGCGCCCCTCTCGGCAAGACCCAGTGACCTTGGAGATCCAGCCCGATTTCGAGCGGTTCAAGGCGGCCTATGAGACCGGTCGGCCGCAGGTGGTCCATGTGCGGCTGGTGGACGACCTGGAGACCCCGGTTTCGGCCTATCTGAAGATCGGCCACGGGCGGCCCTACGCCTTCCTGTTCGAATCCGTCGAGGGCGGCGCCTGGCGCGGCCGCTATTCCATCGTCGCCATGAAGCCCGACCTGGTGTGGCGCTGCCGGGGCGACGCCGCCGAGATCAGCGAGGGCGCCGACCTGAAGGCCGGGGTGTTCAAGCCGCAGGCCGGCGGCGCGCTGGATTCCCTGCGCGACCTGATCGGACGCTCGCGCATCGACCTGCCGGCCGATCTGCCGCCCATGGCCGCCGGCGTGTTCGGCGCCGTCGGCTACGACATGGTGCGCCTGGTGGAGCCCCTGCCGGACGTCAACCCGGACCCGCTCGGCCTGCCGGATTCGGTGATGACGCGGCCGTCGATCGTGGCGGTGTTCGATTCCATCGGCCAGGAGATCGTGCTGGTCACCCCCGCGCGCGCCTCGAGCGACAGCGCCGAGGCCGCCTACGCCGCCGCCTGCGGCCGGCTGAAGGACACCGTCGCCGACCTGCGCCGCCCCCTGCCGGCCCCGTCCGAGCGCGTCCACACGCCCCAGCAGCCGCTGACCTCCGGCGTCACGCGCGGCGACTACCGCCGCATCGTCGAGGCGGCCAAGCAGTACATCCGCGCCGGAGACATCTTCCAGGTGGTGCCCAGCCACCGGTTCAGCGCTCCGTTCGCGCTCGATCCGTTCACATTTTATCGAGCGTTGAGAAGGCTTAACCCGTCTCCGTTCATGTATTATCTGAACTTTGGCGATTTCCAGCTGGCCGGCTCCAGTCCCGAGATCATGGTCCGCCTGCGCGACGGCAAGATCACCATCCGGCCGATCGCCGGCACCCGACCCCGCGGCAAGACGCCGGAGCATGACCTTGACCTGGAAAAGGAGCTCCTCGCCGATCCCAAGGAGCGCGCCGAGCACCTGATGCTGCTGGACCTCGGGCGCAACGACGTCGGCCGCGTGGCCATGCTGCGCACGGAAGGCTCCAACGCCCCCGCCCAGCCCCAGGCCGGACCGCACGTGCGGGTCACCGACAGCTTCTCCATCGAGCGCTACAGCCACGTCATGCACATCGTGTCCAACGTCGAGGGCGACGCCCCCGAGGGCCTGGACCCGGTCGACGTGCTGATGGCCGCCCTGCCCGCCGGCACCCTGTCCGGGGC
>JAQGII010000251.1 GCA_028291305.1 Caulobacteraceae bacterium | reverse complement strand
CCTTCACCGGCTCGCTGATCGCCTTCGCCAAGCTCAACGGCAACCTGTCCGGTGCACCGATCCTGTTGCCGGCCCGTCACCTGCTCAACCTTGCCCTGGCCGGCGCCATCGTGATCCTCATCGTCGTGCTGACCGCCTCCGGCGGCCACGCCCTGTGGGCGTTCTGGGCGATCCTCGCCCTGGCGCTCGTCGGTGGCGTCACCCTGATCATCCCCATCGGCGGGGCCGACATGCCGGTGGTGATCTCCATGCTCAACAGCTATTCCGGCTGGGCGGCGGCGGCGCTGGGCTTCACCCTCGGCAACATCACCCTGATCATCACCGGGGCCCTGGTCGGCTCGTCGGGCGCCATCCTCAGCTACATCATGTGCAAGGGCATGAACCGCTCGTTCGTCTCGGTGATCCTGGGCGGCTTCGGCGCGACGGACGCGGGCCCCGCCGCGGGCGGCAAGGTCGAGACGCGGCCGGTCAAGCAGGGCTCTGCGGACGACGCCGCCTTCATCCTGAAGAACGCCTCCAAGGTGATCATCGTGCCCGGCTACGGCATGGCGGTGGCCCAGGCGCAGCACGCCCTGCGCGAGATGGCCGACCGGCTCAAGGCGGAAGGGGTCGAGGTCAAATACGCCATCCATCCGGTGGCCGGCCGCATGCCCGGGCACATGAACGTGCTGCTGGCCGAGGCCAACGTGCCCTACGACGAGGTGTTCGAGCTGGAGGACATCAACTCCGAATTCTCCACCGCCGACGTGGCCTTCGTCATCGGCGCCAACGACGTCACCAACCCCTCGGCCAAGACCGACCCCAAGAGCCCCATCTTCGGCATGCCGATCCTGGACGTGGAGAAGGCCCGCACCGTGCTGTTCATCAAGCGCGGCATGGGCTCGGGCTACGCCGGGGTCGAGAACGAGCTCTTCTTCTGCGACAACACCATGATGCTGTTCGGCGACGCCAAGAAGATGGTCGAGGGGATCCTGAAGGCCTTGTGATCCGATTGTCCCGGCGAATGCCGGGATGAGGCGTATAGGGGGTGGCCGATCGCCAGCTCTGCCCTTAAATCCACCCAATGACATCCGCCCGCGCGTCTCTGAAACTCGGCCGCATCACGGCGGGGCTAGTCCTGTGCCTTCTCGCCTACGTCGCCCTGGGAGGGGCCATGAACGCCTTGGCCGGCCCGCTGACATCGCGCGGGCAGATGATCGATATCGGCGGACGGCGGATGCGCATCGTCTGCCAGGGCCCGGCGACAAGCGGCAAGCCGGTGGTGATCCTGGAAGCCGGCGCGTTCGGCTTCGCGGCCGACTTCGGGGTGGTGCAGGACCAGCTGGCCGCGCAGGGCGTGCGCTCCTGCGCCTATGACCGCGCGGGCCTCGGCTTCTCCGACCCCAGCCCCGAGCCCCGCGACGGCCTGAACATCGCCGCCGACCTGGACAAGCTGCTGGCCGCGGCCAAGGTCCCCGGCCCCTATGTGCTGGCGGGCCATTCGATGGCCGGGCTGCGCCTTCGCCAGTTCGCCGCGCGCCATCCGGACCAGGTGGTCGGCGTCGTGCTGGTGGACGCGGCCACGCCCGAGGCCCTGAACGATCCGGCCATGCGTCAATTCGTGGCCCAGTTCGCCGACACATCCCGGCTGGCCGGCGCGGCCGCCTCCCTGGGCCTGTTCCTGCCGCTCCAGAGCAGCCGATTCGGCGACAAGATCGGCCTGACCGGCGAGGCCCGGCGCGAGAAGCAGCGGTTCTTCGCCAGCGGCCGGCACAACCGGGTGGCGGCGCAGGAGGTGGCGCTGTGGCCCACGGCCTCCGAGCAGGCCGCCGCGACGCCGCCGTTCGATCCGGCGTGGCCGGTGGCGGTGATCACCGCGGGCGCGGACACCGAGGCCCATCACGCGCGCAAGGCCATGCAGGCCGCCCCGGCGCGGGCCTCAAGGCACGGCTACGTCGACCACGTGCAGGGCGCCGGCCACAACACCCTGCTGGGCGTCCAGTTCGCCGACCACATCGTCAAGGGAATCGATTTCGTGATGGCTGCGGCGGGCGAGGGCTGATCGCCCCTTCGGCCAATATTTAGAAACGACAAAAGCCGCGCAGGGCCCGCGCGGCTTCCATCGTAGACAGGACTGGGAGAGGCCTAGGGGCGCACCGGCTTCTTGGGCGCAGCGATCAGACCTTCGCGCTGGGCGCGCTTGCGAGCCAGCTTGCGGGCGCGGCGGATGGCTTCGGCCTTTTGACGGGCGCGCTTTTCCGACGGCTTTTCGTAATGCACGTGCCGCTTCATCTCGCGGAACGAGCCTTCGCGTTGCATCTTCTTCTTCAGGGCCTTGAGGGCCTGGTCGACGTTATTGTCGCGCACGAAAATCTGGACGATGGCTAGGCCCTCCTTTGGACGCCGCGCCTGATTTCCCAATGGCGAGCGAACGACAGTACATGCGCGGAAGTTTCCCTCCGTGCTTAGGGGCGGGCTGATACCAGAGGCCTCGGCAAATGTCCACGACCCAAGCCGCTGTTTGGACTCGGCAAAACGTGGCGATCCGGGGCGGGGCGGGCTATCCTCAGGGTATGATCAGGACCACGACCGCGAAAGAGGATTGGGCCGAGGCCGCGGAGGCGCGGATTCTCGACGCCGCCCTGCCGCTCGCCCCCGTCGCCGGCTGGAGCCGGCGCACCGTCAACCTCGCCGCGCTCAAGGCCGGGCTGTCCGAAGCGGACGCCGCCCTGCTGCTGCCCAACGGGGCCAGCGACCTGGCTGCGCTGCTGTCGCGCCGGCACGATGCGGCGGCCCGGCAGGCCCTCGCCGGCGTTGATCCGCGCAACCTGAAGGTCCGCGAGCGCATCCAGCGCGGCGTGATGGCCCGGGTGGAGGCCGCGGCGGCCGACTCGGCGGCGGTGCGCCGGCTGCTGGGCTTCCTGGCCCTGCCCTCCCACCTCGCCCTCGGGGCGCGGCTGCTGTGGGATTCAAGCGACGCCATCTGGCGCTGGGCGGGCGATACGGCGACCGACGAGAACCACTATTCCAAGCGGGTCATCCTGTCGGGCGTGCTCGGCCCCGCCATCGCCCTGCGGATGTCGTCCGGCCGCGACGCCGCCGAACACTATGTCTTCAGCCGCATCAACGACGTGATGGCCTTCGAGAAGTGGAAGGCCGGCCTGCCCAAGACCGACGTGGGCGGGCGCATCGCGGGCGTGCTGGGCAGGCTGAGGTACGGAAAAGCCGCCTCCCCGGCCCCCTGAGATCAGGGCAGCGGCCGCAGCCGGTTCACATGGCCCATCTTGCGGCCCTCGCGGGGTTCGCGCTTGCCGTAGAGCCAGAGGCGGGCCGAAGGGTCGGCGGCCAGGGCCCGCCAGTCGTCGGCCTCATAGCCCAGCAGATTGGTCATCTCGACCTGGGCCAGGGCGTCGGTCCTGCCCAGGGGCCAGCCGGCCACGGCGCGCACATGCTGCTCGAACTGGTCGACCTCGCAGCCGTCCTGGGTCCAGTGGCCGGAATTGTGCACCCGCGGCGCGAACTCGTTGACCAGCAGGGCGCCGCCGTCCAGTTCGAACAGCTCCACGCCCATCACGCCGACGTAGTCGAGCGCCTCCAGCGTCGCCTGGGCGATGGCCACAGCCTGCTCGCGGGTGGCGTCGGAAGCGCGCGCGGGCGCCAGGGTGGTGCGCAGCACGCCGGCCTGGTGGTGGTTCTCGCCCAGGGGATAGCAGGCGATCTCGCCCGAGCGGCCGCGCGCGGCGATCACCGACAGCTCGCGCACGAAGGGCACGCGGGCCTCCAGAATGGCCGGCTTGCCGCCGATGCGGGCGAAGGCGGCCTCGGCGTCCGACTCCCCCTCGACCCAGGTCTGGCCCTTGCCGTCGTAGCCTTCGCGGCGGGTCTTGAGCAACGCCCGCGCGCCCAGGCGCGGCAGGGCGGCGGCGATGTCGGCGGGGCTCGAGATGGCGGCGAAGTCGGCGGTGGCGATGCCCTGGGCCTGGAAGAATTCCTTCTCGTTGACCCGGTCCTGGGCCACGGCCAGGGGGCGCTGGCCCGGCGCGGCCAGGGCGCCCAGCATCTGCAGCCGCTCGACCACCGCGGCCGGCACGTTCTCGAACTCGAAGGTGACCACGTCGCAGGTGTCGGCCAGGCTCCGCAGCGCCTCGGCGTCGTCGTAGGCGGCCTCCAGCGTGCGCGCGGCGACCCGCGCGGCGGGGGCGTCGGGCTCGGGTTCCAGGACAGTCACGTCGAAACCCAGGCGTCCGGCGGCCAGGGCCAGCATGCGGCCCAGCTGGCCGCCGCCGATCACGCCGATCATCGAACCCGGCGGCAGGGGGAAGCGCGACGGCATCAGGCGACGGGGTCTTCCACGGTCTCCAGCACCGAGGCGGTGAGCTCGGCGCGCCAGGCGGCCAGGCGGGCCGCCAGCTCCGGGTCCGACAGGGCCAGGATCTGGGCCGCCAGCAAGCCCGCGTTCTTGGCGCCGGGCAGGCCCACCGCCAGGGTGGCCACCGGCACGCCGGCCGGCATCTGCACGATCGACAGCAGGGAATCCATGCCCTTCATGGCCTCCGACATCACCGGCACGCCCAGCACGGGCAGTTCGGTCATGCTGGCGGTCATGCCGGGAAGGTGCGCGGCCCCGCCGGCGCCGGCGATGATCACCTTGAAGCCTTCGGCCTTGGCCCCCTTGGCGAAGGCGTAGAGACGGTCGGGGGTGCGGTGGGCCGAGACGACCTTGGCCACATAGGCCACGCCCAGCGCGTCCAGGTTGTCGGCCGCGCCCTTCAGCGTCGGCCAGTCCGAACGGCTGCCCATGATGATGGCGACCGGCGCTTTGGCGCCCATGGCGGTGCTCCCCTGGAAGGGCGCGGAGTATAGGCGCCCGCGCCTTTGCCGCAACCCGCTGAAACCACCCGGATCACGGTGAGGTTTACGACCGCCTCTTTCCCGTTAAGCTAGTCGTCCATGGCCATGTCCGCCGCCCAGTCTTGCGCCGAGTCGCAGCCGGACTCCGATGCCTTGCGCCTGGCGCAGGAGGTCGCCGACCTGCGCGCCCAGGTCGAGGCCCTGACCGAGCGGCTGGCGGAAGCCGAACGGCTGGCCGACCGGGACGTCCTGACCCCCCTGCTCAACCGGCGCGCCTTCCTGCGCGAGGTGCAGCGCGCCATCGCCGTCGCCCGGCGCCACGGGTCGCCCGCCTGCATCATTTATTTCGACCTCGACAGTTTCAAGGCGATTAACGACCGGCATGGCCATGCGGCGGGCGACGCCGCCCTGATCGCCGTGGCCGAGCGGCTGCTGGCCGCGGTGCGCGAAGAGGACGCGGTCGGCCGCATCGGCGGCGACGAATTCGCCGTGCTGCTGCAGCGCGCGGACGCGGCGGCGGCGGCGCACAAGGCCGAGGCCCTGCGCGAGGCCATCGCCCGCGCGGCCGTGGCCATCCCGGAGGGGCCGGCCTTCCACGTCGGCCTGACCTATGGCGTGCGCGAGATCGGCGGGGCGGACCGCGCCGAGCAGGCCCTCGCCGAGGCGGACGCGGCCATGTACATGCGCAAGCCCGACCGGGCCTGACCTAGAGTCTAACCCTAATCCACCGGCCCGCGCCGGTAGTGGTAGCGGTAGAGCTCGCGCGCGAACCCCAGGCGGCGGTAGAGCGCCTGGGCCGCGACGTTGTCGGCCTGGACCTGCAGGCCCGCGGCCAGCGCGCCTCGCGCGGCGCCCCACGCCATCAGCGCCTCCACCGCCTGCCCCGCCAGCCCGCGGCCCCGCCACGCCGCGTCGGTGGCCACGGCCTCCACACAGAGCCATCCGCCGTGCATGGCTGCATAGGCCAGCGAGACGATCCGGTCCTCCCGGCGGACGGCCGCGAAGGCGCACGGCGCGGTCAGCCGCGCAAGGATGGCGCGGAAGGCGGCCGAGGCGACGGGCCCGCGGCCGCTGATGGCGTTGCTGGCCTGCAGCCATTCGTCGGACGGCGCGGGCGTGAGTTCGACGCCGGCGCTGGACAGAACGGCCGGCAGGGACGCCGCCGTGAGGGTCAGGCTATGGCCCTCGGCCTCATAGCCGCGCGTCGCCAGCAGGCGCTCGGCCTGGTCGTCGAGGAAGGAAGGGATGCGGATGTAGGCGGGCTGGCCGGCTCGGCGGTAAGCCGCCTGGGCGTCGTCGACGACGGCGTCGGTCAGCGCGACCCGCGGACCGTTGGGATTGGCGGAATTGCTGCGGCGGGAAACCCCGCCCGCGAGCTTGATGGTCCAGTCGCCGCTGCGTTGCGCGTGGAGCGCGGGCCAGGCCTCGGCAAAGGCCTCCTCCAGACCCCAGGCCAACAGCAGGTCGCTGTACGACAGCCCGCTCAGGCGATGATGTCCGGCGTGATCTGGTCTTCCAGCTGCTTGATCTCGTCGCGCAGGCCGAGCTTCTTCTTCTTCAGCCGGGCGATCTGGATCTGGTCGGGCCGGGCGCCCAGCTCCAGGGCGTGGACGGCGTCGTCGAGATCCTGGTGTTCCTGGCGAAGCTTGGCGATACGCACCCGCAGGATGATGGTGGCTTCGTCCGAAAGATCGTCATCGTTCATGCCAACGACGCTCCCTTTGCGACGACCCCAAGACGCGCCGCCAATACACCAAACCGGGCTTGGCGGTAAAGCTGCGCGGGCGGCCTAGCCAAGCGCGTTGGCCAGGCGGCGCAGGGCGGACCGCGGCGCCGGGAACATCCAGGCCTCGGCCGCGGCGACCAGGGCCGGCTCCAGCGGCGCGGCCGCGGACGCGGCGGCCGGGGCCATGTCCTCGAGCGCCGCCATCAGCGTCTGCTCGGCCTTCAGCTCGAGCGCCTTGACCTGCGCCCGCAAAGCCTCGCGCGCCGCGTCGCCGATGCCGTCCAGGGGCGGTTTCATGCCGCGCCGGGCCTGGCGCAGGGGAGAGACTGCGATCTGCTCCCAATGGCCGGCCAGGAGCGCGCCCCGGCCCAGGATGTCCGGCGACAGCGGCCGGCCGTCCTGGGCGGCCCAGGCGGCCCACAGCAGATAGGGGACCGACTGGCGGTGGTCGTCCTGCAGATCGAGGCACGCCTGCGCCACGTCTGCGCGGCCATAGGTCTGCAGCGCCCAGGGCCACAACGTCATTCGGCGAGCGCCCGCGCGCCGTAGATGGCCCTGGAGGCTCCCGTCACGCCGATCACCAGACGGGGGCGTTCCTGACCTGCCAAATGATTCTCCTGCCCAATGATCGGGCGCCTGCATCGCACCTGTTTGTGATCTGACACTCGCTCCCCGCGGGTGTTCACTTCAAGCGCCAATCAAACATGGAGCCGCGATCATGGCCATCGAAGCCCGTATTCGTGAACTTGGCGTCCGTCATCAAACTCTTGAACGCGCAATCGAGGATGAGTTGCGCCGCCCGGCTTCCGATACGATCAGATTGAAGGACCTGAAGCGACAGAAGCTACGGCTGAAGGAGCAGATCGAATCCCTGCGTCGCAACCGCGGGCCGGTCGAGATCAGAGCCCACTAGGCAGACATGCAATCGGCGCGGGATCGCTCCCGCGCCGACCGACTTTCCCGATCCAAATCCCGAACTAGTTTTCGTCGTCTTCCTCGGGCGCGGCCTGCAGGTTGGAGAAGACGCTCGCCTGGTCCAGATCGACCTTGCGCACCCGCTCTTCAGGCTGCAGCACGCCCGTCTCGGCGGCGGGCAGCAGCGAGGGGCCGTCGCTGACGATGCCCTTCTTGGCGTCGTCCTTGGCCTTCTTGTCGGCGGCCTTGCGCACCACAGCGTCCAGCTCGAGCTGGCTGACCAGGCCCAGGGTGACCGGATCCACCGGCTTGATGTTGCTGGAGTTCCAGTGGGCGCGGCTGCGCACCTGGTCGATGGTGGCCTTGGTGGTGCCCAGGAGCTTGGAGATCTGGGCGTCGCTCACCTCTGGGTGGCTGCGCAGGAACCAGGCAATGGCGTCCGGACGGTCCTGGCGGCGCGACACCGGGGTGTAGCGCAGCGCCTTCTTCTGCGGCTTCAGCAGCTCGGCGTGCCGGCTCTTCTGCGCCTTCATGCGGTAGGCGGGATTGGCCTGCGCCGTGTCCAGCTCCTCGCGGGACAGCTGGCCGTTGGCGATCGGATCGGCGCCGCGGATGTCGCGCGCGACCTCGCCGTCGGCGATGCCCTTCACTTCCAGCGGATGCAGGCCGCAGAAATCGGCGATCTGCTCGAAGGTGAGCGAGGTGTTGTCGACCAGCCAGACGGCGGTGGCCTTGGGCATGAGGATCGTGTCGGACATGACGCCGGGCTCCAGAAACGACGGCGCCCGACCTTGCGGCCGGGCGGAGTAGGAATTGGGATGACGTATAGGGCCGTTTCGGTGCGAAGGGAACGGCTTTCCCGGCCTGGGCGGGATGGGGCCGATGGGATGCCGGCCGCAGCCCCGCTGGCGGCCCAAGACACCGGAATGCAAGTCTTTTTTGACGGCGTCGGGCGGCGGCAAAAGCCTGGGAGCCGTGGCGGTTCCATCCCGCCCGGTCTCAATCTCGTGATGTCCGGATGGCTGGCCACGGGCGTATTGTCCGTTTGCGGGCTATCAGGCTTGTCTTCACGGAGAAGCGAATGGCGAACGATCCACCTCACCACCTCCTCCGGGCCGAACGAGGCGTCCACACGGATTGACCTCTCTTCAGCTCGCCACATTTTGGAACCTTGGCGCTCAATTGAGCGCATCGTGACCTAAGTCACCGCGAGTATACTCGCATGCAAAAGCAGAAAGGGGAGGGCTTGGCCTTCCCCTTTTTCGCACCTTCCCATACGAAGCCTGATGGTCCGCACCGGTTCGGCTGTGAATATGTGACCGCGCCGTCTTCAATATTTCCTGTACCTGCCAAGGCGGGAGGCGCATTCTTCGATAGCTTCCACGGGAAGTTGGAGTACCCGCTATGAACAAGCCATTGCATCATGAACATAAGTCGCACAGCTATGAGCGACTGGAACAGGCGGAAGGCTGGATGGGATGGGCCGCGGTTATCGTGGCTCTCCTCGTCGGCGCCGCGGTCGCCGTCGGCCTGATGACCACCACGGGTCACGTCACCTGGTAGGCCGCGGCCCTTTCAGGGGGCTCCCGGACTCGATGGTTGCGCATAACTGCAGCAACCGAGCGGCATCCTGCGGCGCGGCGCTTTTGATGTCGTTGTCGAAATAGCAGAAGACGTCCTTGCCGGCCCCCCTCCAGCCGTCGATACGCTGGGCCAGGGCCTCGAGGTCCGCATCCGGGTAGCGGCCCCGGTAGCGGCCGCCCGGCCCATGGGCGCGGACATAGACCCAACTGGCGGTGGTCTCCCAGGGCGCCGGGGCGGCATGATGGTCCGACAGGCACAGGGACACGTCGTACTCGGCCAGCAAAGCCAGGATTTCAGGGGCGTACCAGCTGGGGTGGCGGAACTCGACCGTGGCCCGTCTGCCGCGGGGCAGCAGCGCCAGGAAGGCCGCCAGCCGCGCTTGGTTCGGGCGCAGCATGGGCGGCAACTGGAACAGGATCGGCCCGAAGGCCTCCCCCAGTCCCTCCATCCGGCCGAGGATCAGCTCCAGGCTGTCCTTGGGATCGTTCAGCTTCTTGTTGTGGGTCAGAAACCGCGAGGCCTTCCAGGCGAACAGGAAGCCCGGGGGCACGGCGTCCCGCCAGGCGCGCACCGCCGTCTCAGTGGGCAGGCGGTAGAAGGAGGCGTTGATCTCCGCCGTGGAGAAGCGGGTGGCGTAGTAGGCCAGTTGGCCCTTCACCTTGACCTCGGGCGGATAGAACGGCCCGCGCCAGTCCTTGTAGGCCCATCCCGAACAGCCGATGCGCAGGTCCGTCATGCGGGGTGAACGCATGAACCTCCAGAATCGTCATCCCGACCGCTACACCGTCAGCACCACCTTCCCCAGGTGGTCCCCCGCCTCCAGATAGGCGTGGGCGTCGGCCGCCCGCTCCAGCGGGAAGGTGCTGTCGATGATCGGCCTGAAGGCACCCGAGGCGATCAGCGGCCAAACCTGCGCCTCCACCGCCGCCGCCAGCCGGGCCTTCTCGTCGGCGTCGCGGGGCCGCAGCATGGAGCCGGTGAGCACCAGCCGCTTGCGCTGCACCGGCATCAGGTCGAGCTCCACGCGGCTCCCGGCCTGGAAGGCGATGAACACCAGCCGGCCGAACGGCTTCAGGACCTCGATGTTCTTGGCCACATAGTCGCCGGCCACCATCTCCAGCACAACGTCGGCGCCGCGCGCCGCCTTGACCCGCTCGACGAAATCCCCGGCGCTCACGTCGATCGAGATGTCCGCGCCCAGGGTCTTGGCCTGCTCGGCCTTGCGGGCGGTGCGGGAGGTGGCGATGACGGTGGCGCCGCGGGCCTTGGCCAGCTGGATCGCCGCCACCCCGATGCCGGACGTGGCCCCATGCACCAGCACCGTCTCCCCGGCCTTCAGGTCGCCGATCTCGAACAGGTTGGAGAAGACGGTGAACACGGTCTCGGGCAGGGCCGCCGCCTGCACGAAGTCGAGCCCGGGCGGGACCGGCAGGGCGTGGCGGGCGTCCACCGCCGCATACTGGGCATAGCCGCCGCCGCCGAGCAGGGCCGTCACCGCGTCGCCCACGCGCCAACGCCCGGCGCCGGGCCCGACGGCGGCCACCTCGCCCGCGACCTCCAGGCCCAGGCCCTCGGGCGCGCCGGGGGGTGGCGGATAATTGCCCTTGCGCTGGGCGATGTCGGGCCGGTTCACCCCCGCCGCGCGCACCGCGATCAGGATCTGGCCAGGGCCGGGCTGCGGCCGGGCGACGGTTTCCGGATGCAGCGCCGCGGCCGGCCCCTTGCCGCCCGCGATGCGGATCGCCGTCATGGTTTGCCCGGGCATGCGCGCCTCCATTGCTCGGGCCGGGCGAGGGTCGCCTGGCCGCCAGGTTTCAGATAGAGCTTGTTTCAGATAGATTGGCGAACCGATCGAGCAGAGGGAGGTAGCCCGTGCTGGAGGAACCGGTTGAGCCGCGGCGGGTCCGCGGGGCCGCCATCGTCGAACTGAGCAGGGAAGACCTGGAGCTCTACGGCGTGGACGAGTTGGAAACCCGCATCGAGCATCTCCAGGCCGAGATCAGCCGCACCCAGGCCCAACTGGACCGCAAGAAAGTCGGCAGAGAGGCCGCAGACGCCCTCTTCCGATTCGGCAAGGATTAAGACAAGCCCGCTAGACTGGTCCATCCCCCCGACTTGGCACGGGGGTTGCAGTTAACGACCAAACAGCGGGCGACTGTCCGAAGCCTGGAAAGGGCGAGTTCCGATGAGCGATGTGGGGGCAAGCGCGGCAGGCCGCTGGCGGACCAGCGGAGTCCAGGATTTCGCCGGATCCGAACTGTTCGACCGCACCTTCCAGGAAGGCATGGAGCTGGTCGAGGAGACCGCCGCCTACCTCGACGGCTCCGGCCGCCAGGATTCCAAACTGCTGTCCCGCAGCGCCGCCCTGGCCTATGCCGGCGAGAGCATGCGGCTCACCACCCGCCTGATGCAGGTGGCCTCCTGGCTGCTGGTGCAGCGCGCGGTGCGCGAGGGGGACATGGCCGCCGTCGACGCCTGCCAGGACCGCTATCGCCTGGCCGAGCCGCCCCACGAGGAATATGCCGAGGACCGCGCCGACGACCTGCCGGGCGGCCTGCTGGGCCTGCTGGAGCGCTCGGCGCGGCTCTACGAGCGCGTGCTGCACCTGGACAAGCGCATGTATGTGGAAGAACCGGCCGACGAAGCCGGCCACCCGGTCCTGTCCCAGATCGAGATGCTCGAAGCCCACTACGGCAAGGAAGGTTGAGGCCTGCCTCCGCTCCCCCTGTTTACGGGGAAGCTGTCAGCGGCACTGGCTATTGAGAGGCCGGCGCGGGTCCTGAGCCCAAAACGCAAAAAGCCGGCCCGAGGGCCGGCTTTCGCACGTCTGGCCGCAGCCGGACCTATTTCTTCATAAAGCCGCCGTACTTGGCCGTGAAGCGCGACACGCGGCCGCCGCGGTCGAGCAGGGTCTGGTTGCCGCCGGTCCACGCCGGGTGCGTGGAGGGGTCGATGTCCAGGTTCAGCGTCGCGCCTTCCTTCTGGTAGGTGGAGCGCGTCTTATAGCTTTCGCCATTGGTCATCACCACGGTGATGAAGTGATAGTCGGGGTGCACGTCTTGCTTCATCGTCTGACCGAACGCAAAGCCCGCCGAGCCGGCGGGTGAATTAGGGAACGGGGCCTATACAATGGCGGGCGCCGTTTAGGCAAGTCCGCATCCCGGCGAGCCCATGTGCGCCGGACCTCGCCCGCGCGGTGGACTCGCCCCCCGCGCAGTGCTGAACATGCCAGGCAGCAAGTTGGGGTGATAATTTGAAGCGTTTCCTGCCGGCCTTCATCGTCGGGGCCATGATCCTGGGCGTCCTGACCGGGTTCCTGATCAACACCAACCTGTCGCCTGCAGGCGCCAAGGCCGCGGCCGGCAACCTGTCCATCATCACCGACGTCTTCCTGCGGCTGATCCGGATGATCATCGCGCCCCTGGTCT
>JAQGII010000234.1 GCA_028291305.1 Caulobacteraceae bacterium | reverse complement strand
TGGGCCAAGGGCTACGGCGGCCAGGCGATCTGCGCCGTGGCCCTGTCGGCGGCCTCCGGCCTGGCGGGCCTGGCCCTGGCGGCCGGCTGGGGCGTGGAGCCCGGCGCGGTGATGACCCTGTGCGCCGCGGGCCTGTTCGGCGTCTCGGCCATCGCCGGAACCAACGGCGGCCTCCTTCAAACCTGGCTGGCGCGCGCCCATGTGAAGGCGCAACGGTTCCCATAAGGCTTGACCCGGGCCCGGCCATCGGCTTTGGGCATCAGCCTGCGCGTAGAAAGCACATCATAATGAGCGACACGTCCCCCCGGGGTTCCGGCCCCACGCCCGTCACCGTGCTGACCGGCTACCTCGGCGCCGGTAAGACCACCCTGCTCAACCGCATCCTCACCTAGGACCACGGCAAGAAGTATGCGGTGATCGTCAACGAGTTCGGCGAGATCGGCATCGACAACGAGCTGATCGTCGGGGCCGACGAGGAAGTGTTCGAGATGAACAACGGCTGCGTCTGCTGCACGGTGCGCGGCGACCTGATCCGGGTGGTCTCGGGGCTGATGAAGCGCAAGGGCAAGTTCGACGCCATCATCATCGAAACCACCGGCCTGGCCGATCCCGGCCCGGTGGTCCAGACCTTCTTCGTCGACGACGAGGTCAAGGCCAAGGCCAAGCTCGATTCGGTGACCACGGTGGTCGACGCCAAGCACGTCCTGCTGCGGCTGTCGGACTCCAAGGTGGTGCGCGAGCAGATCGCCTTCGCCGACCAGATCGTGCTGAACAAGGCCGACCTGGTGTCCGAGGACGACCTCAGGATGATCGAGGCGCGCCTGCGCCGGATGAACCCCCTGGCCCCGATCCACCGCGCCACCCGCTCCAACGTGCCGCTCAGCGCCATCCTCGGCCGGGGCGGGTTCGACCTGGACCGCATCGTCGACATCGAGCCGCAGTTCCTCAACCCGACCCACGGCGAGGCCGGCCATGTGCACGACGAGCACTGCGGCCACGACCACCACGGCCACGATCACGGCCACGACCATCACCACCACGCCGACGGCAACACCGACGCCCGCCACGACGACGACATCAAGGGTGTCTCCCTGCGCCTGGACAGGCCGGTGGACGCCAACGCCGTGACCAGGTGGCTCAACGAGCTGCTGGCCGAGCAGGGCCCCGACATCCTCCGCGCCAAGGGCATCATCGACGTCAAGGGCGAGGACAAGCGGCTGGTGTTCCAGGCCGTGCACATGATCCTGGAGGGCGACCTGCAGCGCGATTGGCGGCCGGGCGAGGAACGCTACAGCCGCATGGTGTTCATCGGCCGCAACCTCGACGAGGCCAAGCTGAAGGCCGGCTTCGAAGCGACCGCGGCTCAATAGGTCCGGTCAACGGAGCGGCTGCAGCCGTGCAGGCCGCGCCGGGGGGCAGCTCAGGCCAAAAGCCGGGTTTCACCGCCAACAGCACGAAGGCCGCGAAGCCCGGGGCGCCATGGCCTTTGTGACCTTCGTGGCCTTCGTGGTTCAGGTTTTTTACCGCCGCAGCGTCGAGGTTCTTCGCTGCTGGGTCCTCGGGACAAGCCCGAGGATGACGGTGTAGGGGATGGAAATGGACTTCAACTTCGACGCCTACGTCACCGCCGTCCTGTTCGACAGCTCGACCCGCGCCATCTTCGCCCTGGGCGACGGCACGGTGCGGTTCGAGGACGGGACCACCGTCGAGGCCCATCCGGGCGGTTCGGTGCAATGCGCCTGCGCCCACCCCTCGGGCGAGGGCATCGTCACCGGCGGCGACGACGGGAGGGTGGTCTGGAGCCGGGCCTCGGGGCCGGAGTTGGTCGGCGAGATCCCCAAAGAAGGCAAGGGGGGACGCTGGATCGACGCGGTCGCCGCCAGCCCCGCCTCCGGCATGATCGCCTTCGCCGCCGGCAAGGAGCTGCAGGTTCGCGACGTGGCCGACCCGGCCTTCGCGCGCGCCTTCCGGCACGAGGCCTCGGTGTCCGACATCGCCTTCGAGCCCAAGGGCGGCAAGCGCCTGGCCACCGCCACCTATGGCGGCGTCGCCCTGTGGTACGCTCGCGTCGCCGAGCAGAAGCCGCAGATGCTGAAATGGGCCGGCAGCCACGTCGGCCTGGCGTGGTCGCCGGACGGCAGGTTCATCGTCTCGTCGATGCAGGAGGGCCAGCTGCACGGCTGGCGCCTGTCGGACGTCAAGAACATGCAGATGGGCGGCTACCCGGCCAAGGTGAAGTCGATGAGCTTCCTGTTCAACGGCCAGATCATGGCCACCTCCGGCTCCAACGGCGCGGTGGTGTGGCCCTTCGGCGGCGGCAACGGCCCGATGGGCAAGCAGGCCTCGGAAGTGGCCTATGACGAGAACGGCATGACCACCCGCGTCGCCGCCCTGCCGGCGCGGACCCTGCTCGCCGTCGGCCGCGACGACGGCCGCATCGGGGTGCTGGACCTGCAGCAGAACCACATGGAGAAGGTGCGCACCGACACCGGCGCCGCGATCAGCGCCCTGGCCCTATCCGCCGACGGCGGCCGCCTGGCCTGGGGCGACGAGGACGGCAAGGCCGGGGTGGCGGGCCTGCCCCTGATGGGGTGAATCCGATCCTCCCCCGCTGACGCGGAGGAGGATATGCTCATGCCGACTCACGGGGCAGGGTTGATGACAGCAGTGACCGCCGGGCGCAGGCGCGCCAAGGCCGCCAGGCCGGGCAAGAAGGCCAAGCGCCGGTCGGGCGTCCTGGGACGCCTGTTCGTCCTGCTGTTCGTCGTCGCCGTCGTGCTGCCGGTGGGGGCGACCCTCGCCTACCGCTTCGCGCCGCCGCCGATCACGTCGCTGATGGTGCTGCGCTTCTTCCAGGGCCGCGGCATGGACTATCGCTGGCGCGGCATCGACGACATCTCGCCCACCCTGGCCCAGGCGGCGATCGCCTCCGAAGACGCCCGCTTCTGCCTGCACCACGGCTTCGAATTCGCCGCCATGGAGAAGGCGCTGGAGCACAACGAGAAGCGTCCCGGCAAGATCCGCGGCGGCTCGACCATCAGCCAGCAGACCGCCAAGAACGCCTTCCTGTGGCCCAACCGCGACTATGCGAGGAAGGGGCTGGAGGCCTATTTCACGGTCCTGACCGAGGCCCTGTGGGGCAAGCGGCGGATCATGGAGGTCTACCTCAACATCGTCGAGTGGGGCTCGGGCGTCTATGGCGCGGAGGCCGCCAGCCAGGTCTACTTCGGCCACTCGGCCAAACACCTGACCACCTCCGAGGCGGCCCATCTGGTGGCCATCCTGCCCAGCCCGCTGAAGTGGAAGGCGGTCAATTCCGGCCGCTACGTGCAGCGTCGCGCCGGGACCGTCGCCGAGCGGGTCGGCACGGTGCGGAACGACGGGCTGGCGGGCTGCGTGCTGCGCTAGCCCGACAGCCCCTCCGGGTCAGTCGGCGGATATCTCTTCCAGGACCTGGCCGACCTTCTTGTTCCCGTAGTCGACGGCGATGTCGCCCAGCGACAGGATGCCGACCAGCTTGCCGGCGTCGTTGGTGACGATCAGCCGGCGCAGCTGATGGTGGGCCATCTGGCCGGCGGCGTCGGCGACGTTGTCGTCTTCCTTGCAGCTTTGCACGTGGTCGCTCATCGCGCCGGAGACGGGGCCCTCGATGTCGCCGCCCTCGGCCACGATGCGCAGCACGATGTCGCGGTCGGTCACCAGCCCCACGACCTTGCCTTCGTCGAAGATCGGCACGGCGCCGGTATCGACCTGCTGCATGATCCTGGCCACCGACCGGACGCTGTCCGTCGGTTTGGCGGTCACGACCTGGGCCGTCATAGCTTCGCTGACTTTCACGGTGGACCTCATGGGTTGGGGGGAGGCCTTACCAACCCCTGGCGTCCGCGCCGGTTCCGCGTCCGGGCGAACCGGCCGCGGTGAACACCCTTCATGGCTTCGACAGCTAGCCCAGGCGGCGCCGGCGCGCGCGGGGGCAAAAAAATGGCGGGCGCCGGAGCGCCCGCCATCTCAGTTCGCCGAGGATCGGGGGGTGATCCTTACCAGCGGTAGTTGATCTGCATCCCGTAGGTGCGCGGCTGGAAGGTCGAGCCGGTCATCACGTTGGAGTTGACGCCTTCGTTGAGGTTCAGGATCTCCTGCGAGTTGGTCAGGTTCTTGATGTAGAACGCGACTTCCGTGGCCTTCACATAGACCCCGGTTCGCAGGTTCATGGTGTGGGTCTCGTTGCCGTTGAAGAAGGCGGCGTTGTAGCTGGTGGTGCCCTGGCTGGTCGTGCGCTCGTACTTGCCCGTGTACATGTAATCGAGGCGCAGATAGCTGGGGTAGTTGAGCACGTCGTGGTCGTATTCCGCGCCCAGGTTCACGGTCCAGTCCGGGCTGCCGAGGTTGTCACCCTTCTTGGCGATGATCGCGCTCTTGGCGCCCTGCGAGGGAACCGCCAGCACGTCGGCCGTATAGATGGCCTGGTCGTAGGCAACGTTGCCGTTGAGCAGGAACGGACCAACGCGGCCCGTGGCCTGGGTTTCGAAGCCGGTCGAGGTCGCCGCGGCGCCGTTGGCGACGTAGGAGAAGCCGCACTGGCGCAGGGGCAGGGTGAACTGGATGTCCTGCCAGTTGATGCGGAACACGCTGGTGTTCAGCTGGGCGCGGCCATCGAACAGCCGGAACTTGCCGCCGGCTTCGTAGCTGTCCACCGTGTCGTGCTTATAGGTGGCCGGCGTGGCGCCGATGCCCAGGGCGGCCAGGTCGGCCGCGCACTGCGCCACCGGGACCGGCGGGTTGACGCCGCCCGGACGGAAGCCTTGGGCATAGGTGAAGTACAGCAGGTCGGCCGAGGTCAGGTTGTAGGACAGGCCCACCTTCGGCGTGATCGGATGCTCATGCAGGGTGTTGTTGGTGTACTGGTAGGGGCAGCCCAGCGTGCTGTTATTGGTCGGGCAGGCCGCGTAGTTGGTGGGGAACGGGGTGATGGAGGCGGGGTTGGTTTCCACCGCGCCCGTGTCCGACGCGCCGACGAAGCCGGGAGGGGCCCCGGCGACGGCGCCGCCGTAGATCTGCGAGAAGGACTGAGTGTAGTCGGTGTAGCGGAAGCCGGCCGTGACCTTCAGCTTGCTCGTGATCGCGTAGGTCGCGTCGGCGAAGCCCGACAGTTCGGTTTCGTTGACCGCGATGTTGCGCGTCGACACGTCGATCAGGGGCTGGCCCGGCACCTGCATGGTGTTCACCGGCATGCCGCCCAGGAAGTAGCCTTCCGGCACGCCGCGCAGAGCCAGCGACACCAGGTTTTCATTGCCCGGCTGGCCGACCGTTTCACGCAGAGACGACTTCTGGAAGAAGATCCCGGCGACGAACTGCAGGGGCGACGACGGGTCGATGGTGGAGACCCGCACCTCTTCCGAATAGGCGTTGTGGCGGTTGTTGAAGAAGTAGGTGTTGAACACGTCCGGCACGCCCTTGATGTATTCCGGCGCGATGTTGCTGGTCACCGAATAGGGCAGGATGCCGGTGCGCACGGAGCCGCCGCCGGTGAAGGTGTTGCCGCTGGTGCGGTTGGAATCCCAGGTGGAGATCGAGCGGAAGGCCAGGGTGTCGTGCCAGTTGTAGTCCAGCGTCAGGCTGGGGATGCCGGCGATGGTCCGGCGCGGCGACGAGACGTACTGGACGTTGGTGGTCGACAGGTAGCGCCCGTTGGAATTGGACGTCTCGCCATACTGCGTCATCGCCGGGATGGTGTAGGCCGGGAAGGTGGTGGCGGGGAACGAGAAGTTCACCCCGTTGATCTTGCCGGTGTTGTTGAACACGCCGCCGGCGAAGACCTGCGCGCCCGAGTTCAGGCGGAAGTTCGAGGAATCCTGGTCGTAGTTTTCCTGGCCGAAGAAGCCGAGCGTCGCCTTCAGGTCGGGGGTGATCTGCCACAGCAGCTTGAAGTTCAGAGAGTAGTCGTGGCCCTTGTTGATGTCGGTGCCGAAGGTGTGGCCGTCGTAGAGCGACTTGTCGTCGATCCAGCCCGGACGGTCGTCGCGGTAGCCGCTGATGCGGAAGCCGAGCTTGTCCTGGACGATCGGGCCGCCGATGGCGATGCCTTCCTCGTTGCCGAGGCCGCCGCCTTCAACGCCGCTCACGCCGACGCGGGCGAGGCCGCTGTAGGTGGTCAGGCTGGGGGTGGGGGTGATGAAGCGCAGGGTGCCGCCTTCCGACGAGCCGCCGTACAGGGTGCCTTGCGGGCCGCGCAGAACTTCGATGCGGTCCAGATCATAGAGCAGCGGAAGCGGCGAGCCCGAGCCCGTCACCAGGCCGTTGGCGTTGCGCTTTTGCAGCGGCTGGTCGTCGATGTAGACGCCGGTGGTCGGGGCCGCGCCGGAGGTGCCGTTCAGGGCGTTGCCGCCGATGCCGCGCAGGGTCAGGTTCGGGTTGTTGTCCGCGCCCGAGGTGCG
>JAQGII010000225.1 GCA_028291305.1 Caulobacteraceae bacterium | reverse complement strand
ACGCCGCCGAAGTCGGAATAGTGCTCGTAGCGCGCCGCGGCGTCGATATCGAGCGCCCGCACCGGCTTCAGATCCAAATCGATGTAGGCCGCTTCCGAGGTGCGGTTGGCCTTGACGGCGTCCGAGGGTTGGAAGCCGGGGAACCCTTGGGAGCCCTTGTTGCCGATCGTGCCCGAGGGCGTCACGTAGCCGCCGTTGGCGTAGGACGACGGATCGCCGGCCTTGATCTCGTAGCGCTCATGGCGGACCTCGGCGCCGGCGGCCAGGTTGACCGACTCGAAGCCGCCGAAGGCCAGTTGACGGGTGACGCCGACGTTGCCGACCAGCTGGCTGTAGCGCAGGCCGCCGGCGTTGAACCGGGTGGGGCTGCCCGGCCCCAGGCTAACGTTGATGGAGTCGATCACCCCGAAGTCGAAGGCGTTGGACCCGTAGACGACGCTGGCGTCCCAGTCCCACTCGCCGGTCTTGAAGGTGGAGCCGAGGCCGCCGCTGATGTCGTAGACCTTGCCGTCGATCTTCGGCAGGAACCCGTTGGGGTAGACGGCCAGCAGGTTGGTGGCGGGCGTCGACGTCTGCTGGATCGCCCGGCGCACGTTGGCCGCCGACACGGCGTTGCGGTACTGGTACCCGGCCCAGCCGTAGAGGTGCGCGCCGTTGGAGAGGTCGTAGCCGCTGTTCAGGTAGCCGGTGTACTGCCTGACCTTGGGATCGCCGTACCAGTTGTTGATGCGGTTGTAGGTGAACTCGCGCGGATCGAAAGCGCCGTTGATAAGAGGGTACTGCTGGCGGGGGTCGGGACCGGCGCGGGTCGTGTGTTCCTGCACCTCGGACTCCGCCGAGAGGGTGACAAACCCCTGGCTGGAGATGGGCAGGCCGGCCCATCCGGAGATTGTGGTCGTCTGGCCGTCATTGAAATAGTTGTGGGTGGGCAAGGTCACGCCCGGCACGGCTGAGGCGCTCGGCTTCCACGAGGCTTCGCTCGAACGTTGCCCATAGCTGACCGAGACATTGCCGCCGTGGTTGGCCTCGCGCAGCCGAATATTCACCACCCCGGCAATCGCGTCGGATCCGTATTGGGCCGAGGCGCCGTCACGCAACACTTCAATCGAGCCAACCGCCGCAATGGGGATGGCGTTCAGGTCGACCGAGGCGGCGCCGTAGCCGATGGACCCGTTCAGGTTCACGAGGGACGATGCGTGGCGCCGCTTGGAATTCAACAGCACCAGCGTCTGGTCGGGAGACAGGCCGCGAAGCGTCGCGGGACGGATCGTGTCGCTGCCGTCGGTGACCGCGGGACGGGTGAAGTTGAGCGACGGAAGCGCGATGGCAAGCGCCTGCGCCAGCTCGGGAACGCCGCCGTGCTGCAAGGCCTGGGACGACACGACGTCAACGGGCGCGACGGTCTCCAGCCGAGTGCGCCCGACCACACGGGTGCCGGTGACGACCACGGCTTCGACGGTGCTGGGCGGGGCGGCTTGCGCCGGCGCGTCTTGAGCCGGCGCGCCTTGAGCGGCGGCGGAGCTAGTCATTGCTGCAACAAACGCAAAGACACTGAAGCTTGCGAAAAGAGTTTGCTTGCTCATGGAAGAGTCATCCTGCCGATTGAGTTGCTATGATGATAAGCAACTATCGCAGGTCTTAGTGCACGGCCCGCCGCGTTTCCGCCGCATTTCCTGCCGGAATGTGTCGTTTTTGCTACGCTCGAGTTCCCCGGTACAGCGCGGCAGTTCGGCCCGAAGGCTTAGACCTGGCTCCGCGGGGGGCTTGAGACCGCGCGATATCTTGGCCCGCCATCGACGGCCGAACCGTAGCCTCAGGCCAGCTGGCGCAGGTCCGGCTCGCGATCGTAGAAGCGCCTCGATGCGGCTTCGATGAAGGTCTTGCTCAGGTCGGTAACGCCGGCGTCGGCCTTCACCCCCGCCTTGTCCAGGAGGGGTTTGGCCGCGGCCGACGCGCCGATCGCCTTCAGGTGGCCGAAGGCGTCCATCACGAACTGAACGGCCGCGCCCTGGCCCATCAGGCCCTTGCAGCCGTCTTCGGACAGGACGATGGCGACCGCGTCGAAGATCTGCGACGGCGAGCCGGCGAGCTGGCCGTCCGCCTTCATCCGCTTGCCGTTCGACAGCACCGCGCCGCCGACCTTGGGCGCCACGATGAGCGGCCGGCCGCCGGCGCCGGTGATCGCATCGACGACCGATGTCAGCTCGGTCGCGTCGCTGCCGTCGGCGATCAGCACGCCGACCGAGCGCCCTTCGAGGGTCGTCTTCATGTTCTTGTGAATGGAGAGGGCGTCGGACGGCTTCATGTCGACCGGCGCCTTGGCGGCCTTGGCCTTGGGCGGCAGGTCGATGCCGAGGCCGTCGGCGACGCGCTGGGCCAGTCCCTCGTCGACATTGCGCAGGTTGGCGACCATGCGCGGCGGGACCTGCTCCAGGCCGACCTTGGACATCTCGAAGACGAAGGACGAGGCGATGTGCGCCTGCTCGCTCTTGGTCTGCGAGACCCAGAACAGGCGGGCGTGGCTGTAGTGGTCGGCGAACCGTTCGGCCCTCACGCGCAGTTTGTCGCCCGCTTCGTCGGCGCCGGTCGGGGCGGTCGAGGTTCGAAAGCCGGTCACCGGACACTCGCGCGGCCCGCCGTCCTCGCCGTGCGCCGCCAGGCTGTTGGGCTCGTAGTTCGCCCGGCCCTTCGGCACGGCCATCTGCATCTGACCGTCGCGCTGGAAATTCATCATCGGGCATTTGGGCGCGTTGATCGGCAGCTGGTGGAAGTTGGCCGTGCCGAGCCGCGACTTCTGCGTGTCCAGGTAGGAGAACAGCCGGCCCTGCAGCAGGGGATCGTCGGTGAAGTCGACGCCGGGCACGATATTGGCCGGGCAGAAGGCGACCTGCTCGGTCTCGGCGAAGAAGTTGTCGGGATTCCGGTCCAGGACGAGGCGGCCGATGATCCGCACCGGCACGTCTTCCTCGGGGATCACCTTGGTCGCATCGAGCACGTCATAGGCCTGGGCGTCGGCGAACGCCTTGTCGAACACCTGGACGCCGAGCCGCCACTCGGGATAGGCGCCCGAGGCGATCGCCTCGTGCAGGTCGCGGCGATGATAGTCGTTGTCCGCGGCCTGGAGCTTGAGGGCCTCGTCCCAGATGGTCGACTGAAGGCCGAGCTTCGGCTTCCAGTGGAACTTGACGAAATGAGCCTGGCCCGCCGCATTGACGAGCTGGAAGGTGTGGATGCCGAACCCTTCCATCGTCCTGAAGGAGCGGGGCAGGGTGCGGTCCGACATCGCCCACATCAGCATGTGGGTGGCCTCCGGCATCAGCGAGGCCCAGTCCCAGAAGGTGTCGTGGGCCGAGCCGGCCTGGGGATAGGCCTTGTCGGCCTCCATCTTCACCGCGTGGATGAGGTCGGGAAACTTGATCGCGTCCTGGATGAAGAAGACCGGGATGTTGTTGCCGACCAGGTCCCAGTTGCCTTCGGTGGTGTAGAACTTCACCGCAAAGCCGCGCACATCGCGCGGGGTGTCGACCGAGCCGGCTCCGCCGGCGACGGTGGAGAAGCGCACGAACACCGGCGTCTTCTGGCCCTTCGTGAACAGCGCCGCCTTGGTCAGGTCCGAGATGTCCTCGACGGCCTCGAAGAAACCGTGCGCCGCCGAGCCGCGGGCGTGGACGATGCGTTCCGGAATCCGCTCGTGGTCGAAGTGGAAGATCTTTTCGCGCAAGACGAAGTCTTCCAGCAGGGCGGGGCCCCGCTCCCCGCTCTTGAGGCTGTTCTGGTTGTCGGAGACGCGGATGCCCTGGTTGGTCGTCAGGTGGGCCTCGGCGGCGCCGTGCGGACCGCGCTCCGGCACATGCTGATGGGTCTCGCCGCCGTTGCCGGCGTCGGTGTCGAAGGCGTTCGGGGCCATGGCGCTCTCCCAAGGGGTTGGCCACCTGAACGCCCCCGGCGAGGTCTGGTTCGCGCGACAGGCTCAATCGGCGGCCGGCAGTCGCCAGGCGCGCGCGCTCAGGCGCCGGTTCCGGCGCAGACGATGGCGGTTTCGACCTTGCCGCCTGGGCCCAGCGCGATGAACCAGTGGGTCATTCCGCCCTTCTGATCGACGACATAGACGGCGTCGCCCGCGCTATCGCCGCCCACGATCTGCGCCGACGCCGGCGCTCCCAGCCTGAGCAGATTGGACCAGTACAGGGGCAGCTCCTTGCGCACGATCTTGGCCATCGGGGGCGCCATCTGGTCATAGTCCGGCTTGCCCGAGATCGTGCCCGCCACGAACCCCCGCAGGGTCGCCGTGACGGCGGGAGAGGGTGCGTCGCTTTTCAGATGCTTGCCGGCCTGGATGCTCCAGACCCTGCACCGGTCGCGCCAGAACTCCGCATAGACCCCCGGAGGGCCGAAGCCGAGATCCCCGCCAAACCGGGGATAGTCGGCTGGGAGCTCGCCGGTTCGGGCGGCCGCCGGATCCAGAGGGCTCGGCAATGCGGCGGCGGACCCCGCGATGCTCCAAACCGCGCCGGCGGCGCCCAGCAGCGTCGCCAGCCCGATCCATTTCGAGGCCGGCGGCCTGCCGGTCTTGTCCCCGGCCTTGTCCCCGGCCTTGTCCATTGTCCAGGCGCTCATGTTGCAGTCTCCAAGGCGAACACCCCGCCAGGAACGCTGACCCGTCCACCTCACCTAGGGTCGAGAAGCGGCGCGCACCAGTCCTGGCCGCCGGCGGTCGGTCATTTCCTGACGCCCAGGTCCCAGCTCGCCATCGCGCCCCGCCAGTAGGCGACCTCCTCGCCGTCGATCGTCCAGGCCACTTCGGCCGCGAACGGAAGCTGGCGACCCTGGTGGGTGCGGTAGTCGCTGAAGCGCCCTGTCCAGGGACGTTCGACCATCCCCCCGCCCTCGAGGCTGGAGCGGTCAGGGGCGAAGACCGAGGCGACGAGCCCGTCGGCGCCGAGCGTCAGGTCCACGTGAGCGCGAACGCCGCGGCAGGTCGCCATGACCCGCAGGCTGGCGGGGCTCAGGACCTCCCAATCGAGCGCCGGGTTGCGCAGAATGGCGTCCGGGGCCAAGGGCAGCTCGGCGAGGTAGCGCTGGAGTTCCCCCTTGGTCAGGGCCGCATCGGCGGCGACGCGGGCGAGGGGAATAAGGCCCAGCGCCATCACCGTGAGCCGGGGACCGGTCTCGTCCAGGGCGTCCGTCACGGCGATGCAGCCGAGCGGGCCCGTGGCGGCCCGCCATGCGAACCCTATGCGGTCGAGGGCAATGGATTGGCGGGCCCTGAACGGCGCCCAGCGGTGGGAGGCGTCGGCGCGCATGAAGCCGGTTTGCGTGAGGAGAACATGGTCGACGTCAGAGTTGCGGGCGTTCCCGCCGCAGCGGCGGGCCAGGGCGATGACGGCGGGCGGCAGTTCACGGCGGAGCGCCGGCGGGGCGTCGCGCATGTCTTCGGCCTATGGCTTGGCGGTGACCAGGGCGGCGGTCAGATCGGACACACTACGACATTGGGGGGATGGGACGCGGATAATCGGCTCCACGCCGGCGCGGGGGCGGCGGCGCGAATGTCTCGTCGCTCCATTGTTTTGCGGTGACCGAATATCTAGATGGCCTGGCGTAGCCTTGCCGTGGAGCGTCCCAAAATGCCGAGCCTCTTTGATCCCTTCACGCTGAAGGGGGTCACCCTGCGCAACCGCATCGCGGTTTCCCCGATGTGCCAGTACATGGCGGAGGACGGCCTGGTCACCGACTGGCACGGGCCGCACTATGCCGGCTTTGCGCGGGGCGGCGCGGGCCTCGTTATCGTCGAGGCCACCGCCGTTTCGCCCGAGGGGCGCATCACCCCCGGCGACACCGGGATCTGGAGCGACGTGCAGGCCGCAGCCCTGCGCCCGATCGTCCGCTCGATCAAGGCCGCGGGCGCGACGCCCGGTATCCAGATCGGCCATGCCGGCCGCAAGGCCAGCTCCAACCGCCCCTGGGAAGGCGACGACCACATCGCCGAGGGCGATCCGCGCGGCTGGCAGACCATCGCGCCGTCCGCCGTCGCCTTCGGGGAGGGCCTGCCAAAGGTTCCGCAGGCGATGGGCAAGGAGGATATCGCCCGGGTTCGCCAGGACTTCGTCGCGGCCGCCGAACGCGCTCGCGACGCGGGCTTCGAATGGCTCGTGCTGCACTTCGCCCATGGCTATCTCGGGCAGAGCTTCTTCTCGACCCATTCCAACCTGCGTGACGACGAATACGGCGGCAGCGCAGAGAACCGCGGTCGTTTCCTGGTCGAGACGCTCGCGGCCGTGCGCAAGGTCTGGCCCGAGCACCTGCCCCTGACCGCCCGCCTCGGCGTCATCGAATTCGACGGACGCGACGCGGAGACCCTGGCCGAGTCGATCGACCTTGTCGGTCGGCTCAAGACGGAGGGCCTCGATTTCATCGACGTGAGCATCGGCTTCTCGACCCCTGCCGCCCAGATCCCCTGGGGCCCGAACTTCATGGCCAGGACCGCTGAACGGGTGCGCGCCGAGACCGGTTTGCCCGGCTCGACGAGCTGGTTCATCAGCGATCCCGAGCAGGCGAACGAACTGATCCAGACCGGACAGTTGGACCTTGTGATGCTCGCCCGGCCGATGCTGGCCGATCCGCACTGGCCCTACGCCGCGGCCCGCAAGCTCGGGATCGAGAATGCGGCCTGGACGGCCCTGCAAGCGCCCTACGCCCATTGGCTAGCTCAGTATCGGGCCGCCTGATCAGCCCAGGCGGCCGAAGGGAAGGGCTGGCGGTCGACTCGTCCTTAACGATTTGTCTACGGCCGCAGGGTTAAGAACGCGCTTCTGTTTTGGTTGAAGGCGTCCAGGCGAAGAATGCGCACGCGGTTCGCAAGCATGTTCGGCGCCTGTTGGGGGCGTCTGGCCGCCTGTACGGCCGTGCTGAGCCTGGCCGGCGTGGCCGCCTCGCACGGGGCCGAGAGCGCCGCGGCGCTCAAGCTGCGTTTCGGCGGGGACCAGACCCAGACCCGCGTGGTGCTCGAGCTCGACCAGGCCGCGCGGGCGGAGGTCGTCTCCGACGGCGCCCAGGACGGACATGTGGTGCTGACCTTCGCCAAGCTGAAGGTCGGCGACGATCTGGACGGGCAGGGCAAGGGGCTGGTCAAGGCCTGGAGCCTGGAGAAGGGGCTGGGCAAGGCCAGGCTCAGCTTCGACCTGTCGCGCCACGGCCGCATCACGCGCCGCTTCCTGCTGCCGCCCAGCGACGGCGTGACCAGCTATCGCTATGTCATGGACATCGAGGCCGAGGGCGCGGCCCCGCCGCCGCAGCCCGCCCCGACGGCCCCGCAGCCGGCCAGGACCCGGGTGCTGAAGGCGTCGAGCATCCTGCCGAGCGCCCCGGTGGTCATCCCCGATCCGGAGGCCCCGGCGCAGGTCGCCGGCTTGCAGAAGGTGTCGCTGACCGACCTGCTGGCCACGCCCCGCAAGTCTTCGGTCAAGACCGCGGCCAAGGCCGTGGCGGCGAAGAAGGTGATCGTCATCGACGCCGGCCACGGCGGGCACGATCCGGGCGCGCTGGGCAACCGCTCGCACGAGAAGGATGTCACCCTGGCCGCGGCCAGGACCCTCAAGGCCCGCCTGGAGCGCAGCGGCCGGTTCCGGGTGGTGCTGACCCGCGACAGCGACGTTTATGTGCCGCTGGAGAACCGGGTGAAGATCGCCCGCGCCGCAGGCGCCGACCTGTTCATCTCGCTGCACGCCGATTCCGGCGGCGATCCCAAGGTGCGCGGCGCCACCGTCTACACCCTGTCCGACCACGGCGTGGACCGGGCGACCCACAGCGTGTTCAACGGCGGCTTCATCGACGTGCAGCTGCCCGGCCGTGACCTCAGCGTGAAGCAGATCCTGCTGGACCTGACCCAGCGCACCACGCGCAACCGCTCGGGCGCCTTCGCCGAGACCCTGCTCGAGCACATCTCGACCGAGACCCCGCTGCTGCGCCGCAGCCACCGCGACGCCGGCTATATGGTGCTGCTGGCCCCCGACGTGCCCGCCGTGCTGCTGGAGATGGGCTTCATCACCAGCCCCGAGGACGAGGCCCAGCTCAACGACGCCGACCGGCGGGAGAAGCTGATGGGCGCGGTGGCCGAGGCCATCGAGGGCTATTTCGCCGATCCGGCCTCGGCGCCGACGCAGGTGGCGACGCAGTAGAGCCGCTCAGGCCGGCGACCCGTCGCGCGCCCTCCTTCGGTAGTGCGATTACGCCATCTATGCGACGTCACGGTCCGCCCCGGATGCGGGTGTTTCGGGGCGAGCGGTCGCGGCCTCGACGAGGAAGTCGATCAGCGCCCTGACGGGCGGGGCCACCCCGCGACGGGACGCATAGGCCACCTGGAGCAAGCCCGAGCCGGCGCTCCATTCCGGCAGCAAGCGGACCAGGCGGCCGGCGGCCAGATCGTCGGCGCAAGCCATCAGCGGAATCAGCGCCACACCTGCTCCGTCCAACGCTGCGCGCCGCACGGCCCCCATGTCGTTGGTGATCAGCCGCGGTCGATGGCTGAGATGATGGACGTGGCCGGACGTATCGACCAGCCGCCAGACGTGCGGCTCGTCGCTGGCCGTCGCCAGCGTCTGTCCGTCCGCCAGGAGGTGGAGATTGTCCTGGTCCAGAGCTCCCAGGCTTTCGAGCCGTTCCGGCGCGGCGACCAGGATGTCCGGGGCGTCCAGCAGCTTGCGTATGACGCAGTCCGGTTCGTCGATCTGGGCGTGACGCACGCGGAGGGCGACGTCGATCCGCTCGGCGATCAGGTCCACCCGGCGGTTGGTCGTCTCCAGCACCACCTGGACCTGCGGATAGCGGGCAAGGAAGGCGGGAAGCAGCGGACTGAACCAGTATTGCGAGATGGTGACGGGGCAACTGACGCGGAGCGTTCCTTGCGGCTGCGCCCGATGACCCTCGACCATCGCCCTGGTCGCCTCGATCTCGGCCAGGATCGCTTCGGCCTTCACCCGGACCTGCTCGCCGATCGCCGTCAGCGAGAAGCCGCGGGAGTTCCGCTGGATCAGACGGGCGCCGAGCCGTTCTTCCAGCCCTGAAAGGCGCCGGCTGAGGCGCGACTTGGGAATGTCGAGCGCGCGGCCGGCGGCGGAGAAGCCGCCATGCTGGGCAATGCGGGCGAAAAGGATGAGATCGTCCGCTTCGCTGTCGCCCATCCCGACACTCCCCTGGTTCGTCACCACTATCCGCTAGAGCCTTTCCGGTTCAAATGGAATCATTTGAACCGGACAAAAAGGCTCTAAATCAAAGTGTTAGAGCACGTCTGGCGGCGAAACCGGTATCCACTTTCGCCTGACGTGCTCTAGACTATGGCGCCCAGGCGGCCGGCGCGAAAATCGGCGAAGGCCTGTTGGATCTCCTCCACCGTGTTCATGACGAACGGACCGCCGCTGACGATCGGCTCGTTGATGGGCTCGGCATGGCCGAACACCAGGACCGTATCGGTCGTCGCCTCGATGTCCACGGCGTCGCCCTCGTCGAGTTCCACCAGATCGAAGGCGGCGGCCCTGCGGCCGGCCACGTCAATCTCGCCGCGGGCAACATAGAGGAAGACATCGCGGCCGCCGAGGCCGCCGAAGCTGACCTTGCCGCCGGCCTGCGCCGTGACCGTGGTCATGAATACCCCGGTCAGCGAAGGGATCGGGCCTTCGGCATCGCGGTAGCGGCCGGCGATCAGGTTCACCCGCGCCTTGTAGTTGGCGCCGGGCCAGGATGGGATGCCGTCGCGCTGCACGCCGATATAGCGAGGCGTCGTCATCTTGAGACGCGCGGGCAGGTTCACCCAGAGCTGGAGGATTTCCAGCGGGCCGCCCTGCCGCATGAACGCCGACGAGGAGACCTCGGAGTGGACGAGGCCGCTGCCGGCCGTCATCCACTGGACGCCGCCCTCGAGGATGATGCTCTCATGGCCCGCCGTGTCGCGATGGGTGAGCTCGCCTTCAAGAATGAAGGTCACCGTCTCGAAACCGCGATGGGGATGGGGGCCGAAGGGCAGGCCGCCATTGTGCGGCGGATAGGTCTGCGGCCCGTGGTGATTGAGGAACAGGAAGGCGCCGAGGTTCGGCAGGGCCGGACCCGGCAGGGGCCGACGGGTCTGGAGGTCCGCGATGTCGTCGCGAAACGCGGGGTGCAGGCGCTTGATGGTTCGTTGGGTGATCATGGGATGGTCCTTGCGGTGAGGGATCGCGACACCCGGCCGCGATCCCCGGAACGTGGGTCAGCGTGAGCCTTCCTTGAGAGCGAGCAGCTGCCATTGCCAGCGCAGACCCTGGCCGAAGCCGCCGCCGCGCGCGGCGAACAGGTTGGCTACCGCGCCGGCGGTATCGCGCGCCCAGTCGCGCTGGAGCTCGCTCACATAGGCCCAGGTGGTGATCGGCACGGCGCCGGCCTGGATCATCCGCTGGACGGCCATGTCGTGCGCCTCTTTCGTAGCGCCGCCCGATGCGTCCGTGATGATATAGACCTCATAGCCGTCCGCCAGCGCCGAGAGCACCGGCATGGCCAGGCAGACTTCGGTCCATTGGCCGGCCATCACCAGCTTGCGCTTGCCCTTGGCCTTCACCCAATCGGTGACGCGGGAATCTTCCCACGAGTTGAGCGTGGTGCGGTCGATCGGAACCTGATCGGCGGTGGCGTCGGCCAGCGCCGAGACGATATTCTGCTTTTCGGCGAAGGCGGTCGTCACCAGCGTGGGCACATTGAAGATCTTGGCGCCCTCGGCGACGGCCGCGACATTGTTGATGATGTCGCCTACATCATGCGAGCGGGTGGTGAGCATCTGCAGATACTGGTGGTCGATCAGCAGAAGGACGTGGTTATCGGGGTTGACGAGAGGGTCTCGGGAAGTGTTGACAGTCATGGTAGGTCTCCGTTGCTTGTGGCCTACCTCCATATGAAGCGTTCGAAAGCGGCGCGATATCCAGCGGCATCGCGACGCAGCGTTCCAATTTCAGAACGAAGATGCCGGAGGATTCCAACGGTGAGCCCAAGGTGCGCGGCGCACCTTCGGAAGGTCAGCTTCGATCCAGGCTGTGGTGTGCTTCGCGCGCCGTGAAGCACGAGCTCGGGTCTGCCGCGCCGAACTCAATTGGCGCCATGGTCAGGGCGCCGCCAGATAGTCCATCGGGCACTCCAGTCCTCGAGGGCGCAGCTCAATCCGTCTTATCAGCGAGCGAACGGCTCAGCTTTCCCATTTGCGCAAAAGTGTTTTCGAGGCCGGGTGACTAATCACGCCGGCGTCGGCGCCCATTTCCCGGCCACGCTTGAGAGAACCGCGTGCCGAGAAGAAGACCATGACCCAGACCCACGACCCAAGCCGTCCGCCGCTGCTGCACCCGCCCCTGGTCGGCTCGGGCGCCGCCCTTCTGATCGCGGCCTTCGCGACCGACGTCATCTATTGCCAGACGCTCCTCTTCCAGTGGAACAACTTCTCCATCTGGCTGCTCCTGGCCGGCCTGATCGTCGCCGGCCTGGCGGGCCTGGCCCTGCTGCTGGACGTCGCGCGGGGGCGCATCGAGGCGATGGCCTGGGGCCGGTTCGCCGGCTTCACCGCCGCGGCCTTGCTCGCGCTGCTGAACGCCTTCGTCCATAGCCGCGACGCCTACACCGCCGTGGCCCCGGACGGGCTCGAGCTGTCGGGCCTCGTGACCGTGATCCTCCTTGTCCTCGGCTGGCGCGGCTGGAGCCTCCGCTCGGCCGGCCGCTCCCAACCCTCTCAGCCGGGAACCGCCCGCTCATGAGCCCGATCTCCCTTCGCACGAGCTGCGCGCTCGCCGGTCTCCTGATGCTGGGCGCCTGCGGCCAGAAGGTCGCCGACCCCAGCACCCAGTACGGCGCGCATCCCGAGCTGCCGGCGCCGCAGCAGTACATCCTGCCGCCGATGCGCGTCGCGCCGACGGCGGGCTGGGGCAAGGATCAGACGCCGGTCGTGCCGGCGGGGATGCAGGTGCGGGCCCTCGCCACCGGCTTCGAGCATCCGCGCATCGTCTACCCCCTGCCGAACGGCGACGTGCTGGTCGTCGAGACCAACGGCCCGAAGGCCCCGGTCTACCGGCCCAAGGACTATGTCGAGGGCAAGGTGAAGGCCCTGGCCGGCTCGGCCGCGCACGGCGGCAACCGCATCACCCTCCTGCGGGACGCGAACGGCGACGGGACGCCGGAGCTGCGCACCGTCTTCATCGACCACCTGAACTCGCCGTTCGGCGTGGTCCTGGTGGGGAACGAGCTCTATGTCGCCGCGACCAACGCGCTCCTGCGGTTCCCCTATACGCCCGGCGAGACGCACATCACCGCGCCG
>JAQGII010000222.1 GCA_028291305.1 Caulobacteraceae bacterium | reverse complement strand
TCCGGACCTTGAGCTAAGATCCGCTTCTAGGAGAGCTCACCTCGTGTGATTACGGCTTGCGGCGCATGATCCGGCGGCTGAGCAGGCCGGCGACCAGCAGCAGCACCACCGCGCTGATCGCGCCCGTGGGCCTTTGGCTGCTGGCGTATTGGTAGACCGCCACGGCGGCCATCGCCACGGCGAGCACGAGGACGATGAGGACGCCGGTCCAGGTCGAGAGGAGCTTCATGCCGCTAGATTGGCACGCCCGACCCTAGGCGGCCAAGGTGTCACCGTCGTTGCCGGACGGGCGGGCCCGCGCGTCGGCGCGCGCCTTGCAGACGGCGATCCCGAGCAGGATGAAGCAGTTCAGGACGGTGACGCCGAGGATGATGGCGAAGACGCCGAGCACGGCGTTGCCTTGGGACGCCGCCGCCCAGCCGGAGGCCTGCACGGCGCTGATCCAGGTGAACACCGCCAGCCCCACCGCGCCCACGCAGGCCAGGAGAGCGGCCAGGTCGATCCAGGTCTTGAGGCTCTTCATGACCCGAGCTTGGCACGGAAGTATTGGCGCGGCCAGTACTTCTGAAGACCGCGCGCAATCCCTTGCAAACCAAGGGATTGCGCGCTTCCGACGGTGTTTACTTGGCCGCCGTGAAGGGTTTGGGCCGGCGGTGGCCGCCCTGGCGCTCCAGCATCCAGCCCGGGTATTCGGAGGGCAGGGCGCTGACCTCATCGAGCTTGGCGATCTCCTCGGCCGTCAGGGTCAGGTCGGCGGCGGCCAGGTTGTCGTCCAGCTGCGCCACCGTCTTGGCGCCGATGATGATGCTCATGACGTGCGGCTTGTGCAGCAGCCAGGCCAGGGCGACGCGGGCCACCGAGACGCCGTGGGCCTCGCCGATCGCGCGCATGGCGTCGACGCAGGCCCAGGCGCGGTCGCGGTTGACCGGGGGGAAGTCGAAGGTGGCGCGGCGGCCGTCATTGGGCGTGGTCTCGGGGCCGTACTTGCCCGACAGCAGGCCGCCGGCCAGGGGCGACCACACCATCAGCCCCAGCTTCTCCTCGTCGATCAACGGGACCAGCTCGCGCTCCAGGTCGCGCCCGGCGATGGAATAGTAGGCCTGCAGGGTCTCGAAGCGGCCGTAGCCCTTGGCCTCGCTGACGCCCAGCGCCTTGGCGATCTTCCAGGCCGCCCAGTTGGACACGCCGAAATAGCGCACCAGCCCCTGGCGCTGCAGGTCGTCGAGGGCGCGCAGGGTCTCGTCGATGGGGGTGACCGTGTCGGTCCCGTGGATCTGGTAGAGGTCGATATGGTCGGTCTGCAGCCGCTCCAGGCTGGCCTGCACCGAGTCCATGATGTGGCCGCGCGAGGCGCCCCGGTCGTTGGGGCCGGGGCCCATCTCGCCAAAGGTCTTGGTGGCGACCACCACGTCCTTGCGCGCCACGCCCAGGTTCTTCAGCGACTGGCCGAGCAGGCGTTCGGAGGCGCCGAAGGAATAGACGTCGGCGGTGTCGATGAAATTGACGCCCGCCGCCAGCGCGCGGCCGACGATGGCGTCCACCTCGTCCTGCTGCAGTTCGCCGATGGCCTTCCAGAAGCCGGCCTCGGCGCTGCCGCCGAAGGTCATGGTGCCCAGGCAGATTTCGGACACGAACAGGCCCGTGCGGCCAAGCTGGTTGTACTTCATGGGAGACCTCGGTCTGGAACGTTTCGTTTGTGGAAGGCATGGGGCGGCGACGTCGCGGTCGCTGCGGCCTGCCCGCCGCATATGGGAACGGCCCGCCCGATGGTGAAGCTGGGCGGGCCGTCTTTTCGCGGATACCAGCGACAATCAGTGTTGCGCGCGGTGCTCGGCGTTGCGCTTGCGGGTCGCGGCGGCCTTCTTGGCCGAAGCCGATCGGGCGGCGGAGGTGTCCTTGCCGCGGCCGGAGCCGCCGGCCTTCTTGCCGCCGCCGTCGTCCTTGTTGACCGTGGCCCAGGCGCGGCGTTCGGCTTCCTTGTCGGACACGCCCTTCTTCTCATAGCCTTCGGCGATGTGGTCGGCCTTGCGTTCCTGCTTGTCGGTGTACTTGGATTTGTCGCCTTGCGGCATGGCGGTTCTCCCTTGGTCTGACGACCGACGGGAAACCGCTCAGGGCCGGAAAAGGTTCAGCTTTTCGGGGTTGAGCGTGCGGAAGGTGATCGAGTAGCGCAGGGCTGGCGCCGGCGGGATCGAATGCTGCCACAGGCTGCGCGCCGCCCCGTCCAGCAGATAGACCGAGCGCGGCTCCAGGGCCTGGGCGGCGCGAATCCAGCCCTGGCCCCGCTTCAGCCGCAGGCGCAGCAGGGCCGGCGACAGCAGCGAGACGCCCATCACCGTCCGGAACGCCGGGCGGTCGCGGTGCCAGCCGATCGGGGCGCCGGGCGGATAGCGGATCACCAGCGACTGCTCCAGCGCCTCCGGCTCGAGCCCGGCGAAGGCCGCCGCGCCCGCGCGCACCGGCTGCAGCCAGTCGGGGATCGGCGGCGCCCGCTCCACGGTCCGGCCGTCCGCCGCGTAGCGCCAGCCGAACGACACCGTCAGCCGGTTGGCCTTGTAGGCCTGGAATTCGTAGGGGCGGAACGGCAGGTCCTCGAAGCGGGCGGCCAGCGCCTGTTCCTCGGCCGCGGTGATCAGCTCGGGGCGATAGGCAAAGCCTTCCGGCAGGGCCGGGGCGGGCGGATCGAACAGGCTCGGTTGCGCGGACATGGCCCGCGATAGATGTTGTCGGACGGCTCCGTTCGCCAGGGTCGGAACGGCAGCCCGCAGCCTGGCGTTTCGATGGAGGAGGAACGGCATGGACAGAACAATCGGCGCCCACTCGGAGGCCGGCTTGGCGCCCCCCCCGGTATCCTCCGCCCTGGACCTGATCGGCCGCACGCCGCTGCTCGAATTGACGTCGGTGTTCGACACCGGCCCCTGCCGCCTGTTCGCCAAGCTGGAGAACGCCAACCCGGGCGGCTCGATCAAGGACCGCATCGCCTTGACCATGATCGACGCGGCCGAGCGCGACGGCCGGCTGAAACCCGGCGGGACCATCGTCGAGGCGACCGCCGGCAACACCGGACTCGGCCTGGCCCAGGTGGGGATACTGAAGGGCTACCGGCTGGTGCTGGTGGTGCCCGACAAGATGGCGCGGGAGAAGATCCAGCACCTTCGCGGGCTGGGGGTCGACGTGCGCATCACCCGCAGCGACGTCGGCAAGGGCCACGCGGAATACTATCAGGACATGGCCGAGCGCATCGCCGCCAGCCAGCCGGGATCGGTCTACATCAACCAGTTCTGCAACCCGGCCAATCCGCTGGCGCATGAAACCACCACCGGACCGGAACTGCTGGCGCAGATGGACGGCGACCTGGACGCGGTGGTGGTGGGGGTCGGCTCGGGCGGCACCCTGACCGGACTGGGCCGCTATTTCGCCAAGGCCAGCCCGAAGACCCGGATGGTGCTGGCCGATCCCGAGGGGTCGATCCTCGAGCCCCTGGTCAACCGCGACGAGACCATCGCGCCCGGCTCCTGGATCGTGGAGGGCATCGGCGAGGACTTCGTGCCGGACAACTGCGACCTGTCGTTCGTCAGGAAGGGCGACGCCTTCTGCATCACCGACGTCGAGAGCGTGCAGGCCGCGCGGGAACTGCTGGCCAAGGCGGGGGTGCTGGGCGGCTCGTCGTCGGGCACGCTGCTGGCGGCGGCGCTGCGCTACTGCCGCGCCCAGACCGAGCCCAAGCGGGTGGCCACCTTCGTCTGCGACAGCGGCAACAAATACCTGTCCAAGCTGTTCAACGACTTCTGGCTGGCGGAGCAGGGACTCTCGGGCCGGCGGCTGCAGGGCGACCTGCGCGACCTGATCGCGCGCGGCGCGCGGGATGGTGGGGCGGTGACGGTGGGGCCCGACGACACGCTCGACACGGCCTACAAGCGCATGCGGACCGCCGACGTCAGCCAACTGCCGGTGCTCGACGGCGGCCGGCTGATCGGCCTGCTGGACGAGAGCGACCTGCTGGAGGCGGTGGAGGACGGACCGGACCGCTTCTCCAAGCCGGTGTCCTCGGCCATGGTCTGCCGCCTGGAGACGGTGCAGGTGGGCGAGCACCTGGACGCGCTGATCCCGATCTTCGAACGCGACGAGGTGGCCATCGTGCTGGACGGACAAGAGTTCCTGGGCCTGATCACCCGCGTGGACCTGATCAACCACCTGCGGGTGGCCGGCTGATGACCGACCGTCCGGACCGCCCCAACCGCCTGCACTTCGCCACCCGCGCCATCCACGGCGGCCAGCACCCGGATCCCACCACGGGCGCGGTGATGGTCCCCATCTACGCCACCTCGACCTATGCCCAGGCCAGCCCGGGGGTGCACCAGGGCTTCGAATATTCGCGCACCCACAACCCCACCCGGTTCGCCTTCGAGCGGGCGGTGGCGGACCTCGAGGGCGGGACGCGCGGCTTCGCCTTCGCCAGCGGCCTCGCGGCCATCGCCACCGTCCTGGACCTGCTGGACGCCGGCGCCCATGTGGTCGCCTCCGACGACCTCTACGGCGGCAGCTTCCGCCTGTTCGACAAGGTGCGGCGCACGTCCGCGGGCCTGACCTTCAGCTTCGTGGACCTGGCCGACGTCGCCGCCGTGGAGGCCGCGATCACACCCAAGACGAAACTGATCTGGGTCGAGACGCCGACCAACCC